>CAYOPA010000360.1:0-5768 GCA_964405625.1 uncultured Bryobacterales bacterium | reverse complement strand
TTCAAGCTGATGGCCTACAAGGACGAGTACGAGGTGGCGCGGCTGCTCTCCGACCCGGCCTTCGAGCAGGAGATGCGGGCGACGTTCGACAAGCCGGTCGGGTTCGCCTATCGCCTGCACCCGCCGTTGCTGCGGTCTTTCGGGGTGACCCAAAAAATCCGCATCGGCGCCTGGGCTCGGCCGTTGCTGCGGCTGCTCGCCCGCTGCAAAGGCCTGCGCGGAACGGCGCTCGATCCCTTCGGCCGGATGGCCTCGCGCCGGCTGGAGCGCGAGCTGATCGTCTGGTATCGAAAGACTCTCGAAGAGACCCTGGCCAACCTCACCGCCCAAAACCGGCAACAGGCCATCGCCATTGCAGGCGCTCCGAGTGACATTCGCGGCTACGAGAACGTCAAGGAGAGCTCGGCCAAGACAGTGCGCGAGCGGGTCGCCGCGCAGCTTTCCGCGCTCGCCAGGCGTCAAGCGGCCTGATTTTTCGAACCGACGCACTATAATCTCCAGTGGACGTGAATTGATGCCTGACTGGAGAGAGGCGGCGCGGCCTACGACGCTCGCGCTGTTGACGTTGGGATGCGCCCTGGGCGCGGGCGCGGCGGAGTTGCCGTCGCCAAGCGAGCTGGCCCGCCAGTCCTGCGTCGCCTGCCACAACGACTCCTCTAAGACCGCCGGATTTTCGCTGGACGGCGTGCTGGACGCTCCCGTCGAGCAGCACCCCGAAATCTGGGAAAAAGTCGTGCGCCGCCTGCAAGCCCGGCAGATGCCGCCGCAGCCTCTGCCTCGTCCGGACGAAGCGACCTACGAGGCGGTGCTGGCGACGCTGACCGGCAAGCTCGACGCCGCCGCCAAGGTCGCCCCCAACCCCGGCCGCGGCGACACCTTCCGCCGCCTCACGCGCACCGAATATCACAACGCCGTTCGCGATCTGCTCGACCTGCAAGTCGACGTGGCCGCGCTGCTGCCCCAGGACGAGTCCAGCCACGGCTTTGACAACATCACCGTCGGCGACCTGTCGCCCACCTTGCTGGACCGCTACATTTCGGCGGCGGAGAAGGTGAGCCGGCTGGCCATGGGCCGCGTCGGCGGCTCGCCCGGCGGCGACACCGTCAATATTGCGCCGGACCTGACCCAAGAAAAGCACATCGCCGGTCTGCCGCTGGGCACGCGCGGCGGCGCGGTCGTGCCGTATACGTTCCCCGTCGACGGCGTCTACGAGATCCAGATCCGGCTGGCGCGCGACCGCAACGAGCAGATGGAAGGCCTCAAGGAGCCGCACGAGGTGGAGCTGCTGCTGGACCGCGAGCGCGTCCGCCTCTTCACCGTCCGGCCGCCGAAGACGCTGACCGACCACGCCACGGCCGATCTGCATCTGCGGGCGCGCGTGGAGATCAAGGCCGGCCCGCACGAGGTCGGCGTCGCCTTCCCGAAAAAGCCGACCACCCTGCTCGAAACCGAGCGGCAGCCCTACGAGGCGCACTTCAACTACTACCGCCATCCTCGCATCCAACCAGCGGTCTATTCGGTGTCGATGCTGGGACCGTTCGAGGTCCGCGGCCCCGGAGACACGCCCAGCCGCCGCCGCATTCTGACCTGCCGGCCCGAATCTGACAGCCAAGCCGACGCCTGTGCGCGCGAGATTCTGTCGAACCTGCTGCGGCGCGCCTGGCGCCGCCCGGTCAGCGACGCCGACTTAGTCCGCCCGCTGGCGCTGTACCAGGCCGCGAGCCAAGCCGAGGGCTTTGAGGCCGGCATTGAAATGGCGCTCGCGGCGGCGCTGGTCAGCCCCGAATTTCTCTTCCGCGTGGAGCGCGACCCGGCTGAGGCGAAATCGGGCGAGGCCTACCGCATCAGCGACCTGGAGCTGGCTTCCAGGCTGTCGTTCTTCCTGTGGAGCAGCATTCCCGACGAGGAGCTCTTGACCCTCGCCGCAGCCGGCAAGCTGCACGAGCCCAAAACGCTCGAAGCGCAGGTACGGCGAATGCTGGCCGATGAGCGCTCCGAGTCGTTGGTGACGAATTTCGCCTCGCAGTGGCTCTACCTGCGCAACCTGGAGTCGATCCGGCCGGATATGCGGCTGTTCCCCGATTTTGACGACAACCTGCGCCGGGCGATGCGCCGCGAGACCGAGCTGTTGTTTGAAGAAGTCCAGCGCAAGGACCGCGGCGTGCTGGAGCTGCTCAACGCCGATTACACCTTCGTGAACGAGCGGCTGGCGCGCCATTATGGCATCCCCCACGTAACGGGCAGCCGCTTCCGGCGCATCCAACTAGATGGAGATATGCGGCGCGGCGGTTTGTTGCGGCACGCCAGCATTTTGACGGTGACCTCCTACGCCACCCGCACCTCGCCGGTTATTCGCGGCAAGTGGATACTGGACAACATTCTGGGCGTGCCGCCGCCGCCCCCGCCCGCCGACGTGCCGGCGCTGGAAGAAGACGGCGTGGCCATTCGCGGCCTCTCGGTGCGCGAACGGCTCGCCGAGCATCGCAAGAACCCGGCCTGCTCGGGTTGTCACCAACTGATGGACCCGGTGGGCTTCGCGCTGGAGACCTACGACGCCGTCGGCCGCTGGCGCGGCAGGGAAGAGGGCAAGCCGATTGACGCCACCGGCGGCTTGCCCGACGGCAGTGAATTCGACGGCGTCGAGGGCCTGCAAGCGGCCATCCTGGCGCGGCCCGACGTGTTTGTCGGAACCATGACGGAGAAACTTTTGACTTACGGTTTGGGCCGCGGCGTGGAATACTACGATGCGCCGGCCGTGCGTGGAATCGTCGGCAAGGCGCGCGACGACGACTACCGCTTTTCGACCTTGATCGTGGGCATCGCCCAGAGCGCGCCGTTTCAGATGAGGAGAGCGAAATGATCATCACCAAAAAAGCGCTGCCGCGACGCACGTTTCTGCGTGGAACCGGCGCGACCTTGGCGTTGCCGCTGCTGGAGGCGATGGTTCCCGCGCTGACCGCGCGAGAGCTGACCGCCGCCAACCCGGTGCGACGCCTGGGCTTTGTCTACATGCCCATGGGCAGCGACATCACCCGCTGGACGCCCCGCAGCGAGAATGACCTCTCCGAGCTTTCCCCGACCCTGCAATCGCTGGCTCCGTTCGTGGACAACCTCACCGTGCTGTCCAACATGGAGCTCAAGAACGCCTACCCCGGCACGCACGCCACCTCCAACGCGGCCTTCCTGAGCGCGGCGAAGGCCAAGTGGACCGAATCGACCGACTACTACTTGGGCACGACGGTCGACCAGATCGCGGCCAAGCAGATGGGCCAGCAGACGCAGTTGCCGTCGCTGGAGCTGGCGATGGATCTGGTCTCGATGGTCGGCCAGTGCGACAACGGCTACGCCTGCGTCTACCAGAACAACCTGTCGTGGTCGTCGCCGACCACGCCGTTGCCCTACGAGGCGCATCCGCGCGTGGTTTTCGAGCGGCTGTTCGGCGAGGGCGGAGGCGCCGCCCAGCGGCGGGCGGCGCTGAACAAGCGGGCCAGCCTGCTCGACTGGGTGCGGGATGACATCTCGCGCCTGCGGAACGAGCTCGGCGGGCAGGACCGAGCCAAGGTCGAGCAGTATTTGGACACCGTGCGCGAGGTCGAGCGCCGCATCCAAAAAGCCGAGGCGGGCATCGACCAAAACGCCCTGCCGGACCTGGAGCGCCCAGTCGGAGTCCCGGCGGCCTACGCCGACCACGCCCGGCTGATGTTCGACCTGCAAGCGCTGGCGCTGCAAGGCGATGTGACGCGCGTCATCAGTTTCCAGCTCGCACGCGAGACCAGCACCCGGACCTATCCCGAGATCGGCGTCTCCGAGCCGCATCATCCGCTCACCCACCACGGCGGCGACGCGGAGAAGATCGCCAAGATGGCAAAGATCAACGCCTTCCACGTCTCGCTGTTCGCCTATTACCTGGAAAAGCTCAAGGCGACGCCGGACGGCGACGGCACGCTGCTGGACCACACCGTCACGCTTTACGGCAGCGGCATGGGCAACCCCAACGTTCACGACCACGTGAATCTGCCAATCATCGTCGCCGGCGGCGGCGTGGGCGCGCCCGGAGGCCGCCATGTACGCTACCAAGAGCCCGAGCCGCTGGCCAACCTGCACCTGACCCTGCTCGACCGCGTGGGCGTCCGGCTGGACTCCTTCGCCGATTCGACCGGCAAGATCGCTGAGCTGACGGACCCGGTTTCGCTGTGAGAAGACTTGGCGCTCTGCTGACCCTGTTGGCGCTGGCGGCGTCGCTGGTCGCCGCGCCCGTGGGCTCGCCCGCCGACGCCGCCGAGCGGGGCGACCGCGAGCGTCTGACCGCCCTCATTCAACAGGGCGCGGACGTCAACCAGCCGCATCCTGACGGCATGACCGCGCTGCACTGGGCGGTCCATCATGACGATCTGGAGGCGACGCGCGCGCTGCTGAAGGCCGGCGCCGACACGGAGGCCGTCAACCGTTACGGCGTCACGCCGCTGTCGCTGGCTGCGACCAACGGCAACGCCGCCGTGATCGAGCTGCTGCTGGAGGCGGGCGCGGAGGTGTCAAGGGCTCTGCCGGGCGGCGAGACGCCGCTGATGACGGCGGCCCGCACCGGCAGAATTGACGCGGTTCGAGCACTACTCGACGCCGGGGCCGAGGCGTCCGACGCCGAGGAAGGCGGCCAGACCGCGCTGATGTGGGCCGCGGCCGAGGGCCACGCCGACGTCGTTCGGCTGCTGTTGAAGCGCGGCGCCGACGCGCGCGCCTCGTTAACTTCGGGCTGGACGCCCTACTTTTTCGCCGTGCGGGAAGGCCGCCTCGACGCCGTCGAGGCGCTGCTGGAGGCCGGCGTCGATGTGAACGCGCCATTCTCTCCCAAAAGGGTGAATCGGCAGGCCCCGCCGCCGGGCTCGGGCGCGCTGCTGCTGGCCGTGACCAACGGCCATTTTGAGCTGGCCGCGCGGCTGTTGGAGAAAGGCGCCGATCCCAACGACGCGACCCCCGGCTATACGCCGCTGCACCGTCTGGTGAACGTCCGCAAGCCCGGCGTGGGCGACAACGACCCGCCGCCCGAGGGCTCGGGCAGCCTCACCAGCCTGGACTTCGTGCGGACGCTGGTCCGCCACGGCGCCGACATCAACGCCCGCATGAGCAAGCACGTGGATCTGGGCAACACGCGCCTCCGCCGCGAGGGCGCCACGGCCTTCTTCCTGGCCGCGCACTCGGCCGACGCCGAGCTGCTGCGGGTGCTGCTTGAACAGGGCGCCGACCCGGAAATCCCCAATGAGAAGGGCACGACTCCGCTGATGGCCGCCGCCGGCATCGGCGCGCGCTCGCCCGGCGAGGACGCGGGGACCCTCGAAGAGGTCCACGAGGTGGTCGAATTTCTGCTCAACCTCGGCGCGGACATCAACGCCGTGGACCAGGACGGCGAGACGGCCATGCACGGCGCGGCCTACAAGAACGCCCCGAGCACCGTGGAGCTCCTCGACGCGCGCGGCGCCGACATCAACATCTGGAATAGAGAGAACAACTTCGGCTGGACGCCGCTGACGATCGCCCGCGGCTATCGCTTCGGCAACTACAAGCCCTCGGACGTAACAGTGGACGCGATCTGCAAGATCCTGCTGGCCAACGGGCTCACGCCGGATCTAACAAGCATCCCCAAAGGCCGCGAGATCTACTAAGCGCTGTATCGTGTTGGTTTCTGATTTGATGTGATCTTGTGATGTGTTGTGGCGCACGGCTATGCCGTGCACTCGGGGCTTCGCCCCGCGAAGTAACTTGTCGGGCCACAG
>CAYOPA010000359.1:0-5769 GCA_964405625.1 uncultured Bryobacterales bacterium | reverse complement strand
GGCCGCAACTGGAATCCCGACGACGTTGTAGGCAAACGCCCAAAACAGGTTCTGGCGGATGGTTCGCAATGTAGCGCGCGCCAATGCCAGCGAGTCCGCCACGCCCATCAGGCGGTTGTTGGTGAGCACCAAGCCGGCCGATTCCACCGCCACGTCGGAGCCGGTCCCGATGGCGACGCCCAGGTCGGCCGCGGCCAGCGCGGGCGCGTCGTTGACGCCGTCGCCCACCATCGCCACCTTGCGGCCCTCCTCGCGCAGCCGCTCGATCTCCGTAACCTTGTTCTCCGGGCGCAGCTCGGCCAACACGCGGTCGATGCCCAGCGCTCTGGCGATCGCCTCTGCCGTTTCGCGCCTGTCGCCGGTCGCCATGGCGGTTTCCACGCCCATCTTGTGGAGCCGCTCGATTGCCTCGCGAGCGTCGTCGCGCGGCTCGTCGCGCAGGCCGAACATGCCGGCCAGCAGGCCGTCGCGGGCGGCCAGGGCGAGCGTTTTGCCTTCGCGGCCGAAGCGGTCGATCGCCTCGCGACCGGAGGTAAGATCCACGCCTGCCCGCTGCAGTAGATCCGGTTTGCCGATCAGCCAGTCGGCGCCATCAAATCGGGCCTGCACGCCGCTGCCCCGCAGGGCCTCAAAATTCTCCACCGGTCCAGGTTCGACGTGGCGGCTTAGGGCGCGCGCCAGCGGGTGCTCGGAACGGTTTTCGATGCTCGCCACGGCCCGCCGAAGGTCGGCTTCGTCGATGTCGAAGGCCAGCACATCGGTGACCACGGGCTCGCCCCGCGTCAGCGAGCCGGTTTTGTCAAACACGACCGCGTCGATGCCGCCGGCGGTTTCGAGCGCGGCGCCATCCCGGATCAGCGCCCCAAAGCCCACCGCGCGGCCCACGCCCACGATCACGGCTGTCGGCGTGGCGAGGCCCATGGCGCACGGGCAGGCGATAATCAGCACGGCGACGGCATGGACCAGCGCCGTCTGCAAGCGAGCCTCTTGCGGCCCCAGCAAGAACCACGCTGCGAAGGTCGCCGCCGCGATTCCCAGGACGATCGGCGTAAAGTAGCCGCTGATCACGTCCGCCAGCCGGGCGATCGGCGCCTTGCTGCTCTGGGCGCGGCGGACCATCTCGATGATCCGCGCCAGCGCCGTGTCCGCGCCGATTTTTTCGGCCCGGAATTTGAATGCCCCCGAGGTGTTCAGCGAGCCTCCCACCACCTGCTCGCCGACGGCTTTCTCTACCGGAATGCTCTCGCCGGTCAGCAGCGATTCGTCCACGGCCGAGGCGCCTTCGACCAGAACGCCGTCCACTGCGATCTGCTCGCCCGGCCGGACCACGACCGTGTCGCCGACGCGCACTTCGGCCAGCGGAATCTCCTGCTCGCGGCCGTCTCTTTCCACGCGGGCGGTCTTGGGCCGCAGCTCCAGCAGCTTGCGGATGGCCGTCGATGTGTTGCCGCGGGCGCGGGCCTCCAACATCCGACCCAGCAGGATAAAGGCGATGATGGCGGCGGCCGTCTCGTAGTAAACCGGCCCCAGCGCCGGCGAAATCGTCGCGGCCAGGGAGTAAAGGAACGCCGAGCCGGTTCCCACCGCGATCAACGTATTCATGTCAAAAGCCAAATGGCGGAAGCCCGCCCAGGCTTTGCGGTAGAACGGGGCGCCGGCGTAGAGAACCACAGGGAGAGTTAGGGCCAGTTGCACCCAGCGCTCGCCGGGGAAATGGATGGCGCCGTGGCTCATGGCGATTACCATCAGCGGGACTGTGAAGGCGAAGGCGACCAGCATCCGCCGTCGCCATGATTTTTCCTCAGAGTGGTCGTCCGGGACCGCTTGCGCCAGGCTGTCCGTAATGCGGGCCGCGTAACCGGCGGCGTCCACGACCTTGACCAAGTCCTCCGGCGTGATGCGTTCCGGGTCGTACTCCACGCGGGCCGAGCCGGTGGCCAGATTGACCTCGCAGCTCGCCACGCCGGGCGCCTTGAGCACCCGCTGCTCGATCGTGTGGACGCAGCCGGCGCAGGTCATGCCTTGGATGGCGAGGTCCACCGTTGTTGTCTTTGGCGCCGGCGCAGGGGCCGCGCCGAGCGTCACCAGATCCCCGCCGGGCCGAGGCTTGGGCTCGGTGGCGTAGCCGGCCTTGTGAACGGCCCGCTCCAAATCCTCGCGCCCCACCTTGCCGCCGTCCAGACGCACCACGGCGCGCGCTCCGTCCAGATCGACCGAGGCTTCCTCGACGCCGTCCAGGGCTTCCAGGCTTGTTTTCACCGTTTGCACGCAGTGACCGCAGGTCATGCCGTGGACCGGGATCTCGATCTCTTGAAGCTGGGTTGTAAGGCTCATAGCGGCTCCTTGCCGGGAGCTTTAGGCCGGCCATTGTGCAATCCCTCGATCAGACCGCAGACGTGGCCGGCGGCGGCGCCTTCGCGCTCCCAGGCGTCGAGGGTCTCGCGCAACTCGGCGCGATAGCGGGTGAGCTCGGCGATGCGCCTGTCGAGTGCTTCGAGCTTCTCCGCGGCCAGCCGCCGAACTTCGCCACACGGGCGGTTTCCGGCTTCGGACTCGCGGATCAACGCCGCGATCTCGTCCAGAGAGAACCCCACCGACTGCGCCTTGCGGATGAATTCCAGCCGGTCAAAGACGCTCTCTTCGTACAAGCGGTAGCCGGCGGCGGTGCGGCCGGCGGGCTCCAGCAGGTTGCTTTTTTCGTAAAACCGAAGCGTTTCCACCCCGACGCCGGAGCGGCGGGCGACTTCGCCGATGCGTAGATCCTGGCTCACGACCTCAGTATAGAGTCTGGAGTTGACTACAGAGTCAAGAAGATAATTCCCACCGCCCGCATTTGCGGTCGGTACACGGGGCGAAGCGGCTTACGGCCGGCGTGGCGCACGGCTGCGCCGTGCAGGCGAGGCTCTGCCTCGCCAAGTAGTGTGGCGGGCCGCAGGCCCGCCTGCACGGCGGAGCCGCGCGCCTTAACTCGGCGAATCCTGTCAAACTTTCCAAAAAATCATTCCCTTCCCTTTGTGTTTTAACTACACTATGAGTCGAGATGTACGCTCACGGCTTGCGCCGAACCCTTCTGCTGGCGCTTATTGCGACCCTGCCCGTCCTGGCGGCTCCGGAGGACAGTCCGCCGTCGGCGGACCAAGCGGGCGGTTTCTACGTGATTGTGGCCGGCCAAGGCCAGACGGTGCAGCCCGGCTCGCGCTTCGGCTTGGCGGTCCGGTTGATCAACACGGCTGCGGTAGAAGGTGTTGAAGTCGGGCTGTTGCGGGTGCTCTCCGGCGGCCCGGAGATCGGCTGCGAGCCCGGCCGAACTGACGCCGGCGGCGTGGCGCTGATCTCGTGCCAAGCCGGTTTTACGCCGTTCAGGACGCAGGTGCTGATCACGCTCGGCGACGAGTTTGGGCGCGTCGCGCCGGATTTCAGCGTCACCATCCAGCCGCCGTTCCTGGTGGAGGGCTTTACCAAGCTGCAAGGGGACCGCATCACGGTCCCGCGCGGCGCCGAGTTTGAGCTGGCGGTGCAAGTGGTGCGCAACGGCGCGCCGGTGGACGGCTTGCGCCTTACGTTGTCGCGCACCCCTGCCGAGCTGCCCGTCTCTTGTCCCGGACAGATCTTTACCGACGCACAGGGCCAAGCTCGCGCCATGTGCTCCAGCCTTCTCGATCTGGAGGTCGACGCCACGGTCTTGATTACGCTCCGGGACGCCCAGGGCAACCAAGCGACGTTTACCGTCTTTCTGCTGGCGCAGGACCTGCTCAGCGATGGCTTGTTCAAGGTCTCGGGCGACGATCAGGCCGTTACCAGCGGCACGGCTCTGGCCTTTCCGCTGGTGGCGCGAATTGTGCGCGCCGGGCGGCCCGCCGATGGTATTCGCTTGCAAATCGGGGTTTCGGACCAACGGCTGTTGGTCTGCCCGCGGGAGGTCACCAGCAGCCAGGGAGGGTTGGTCTTCATCACCTGCGCTTCCGGGCCGATTATCAACAACGGATTCGTGGCGGTTTACGTGAACGACGACCAGGGCGTCGCGCTCATTGAGCCGTTCCGCGTCTCGGTGATCGGGCAAGAGCTTAGCGTGGCTTCGCGCTTTGCTCTGTCCAGCCGCAGCCCGATCCGGGCCGACGCCGGCACGACGGTCGATCGCGCGGTCGTGGTGGCGACGCTGGACGGGGCCGACGACCCGATTGGCGGCGTGCCGGTCTTCTTCTCGTCGAACCAGAACATCACCTTCAGCCCGAGTGTTTCGATCTCCTCGGCGGACGGATTCGCGCCCAGCCGGTTGACGTTCGGTTGTCCTGGAGGCTCCGGGGAAGTTCGAATCGGCCCATCCCCGGGCACGGCGACGCTGCGGGTGCCGGTGGAGATTGTCACCGGCGGCCCGGCGCTGTTGACCCGAGCCCAAGGCAACAACCAGAGGGGACTGCCCGGCGAGCGGCTGGATCGCGTGGCGCTCGTGGCGCTGCTGACCGACCGCTGCTTCAATCCGTCGACTCGGCGGCAGGTGACGTGGCGGGTGAGCCCTGCCGGCTCGGCGACGTTGGAGAACGTTATCTCGACGACCGACGGTCGCGGGCGCTCGTCCGCGCTGGTGCGCCTCGGCGACCGGCCTGGCAAGTTTCAGGTGATCGCCACGTTCGGCGAGCTCAGCGCCACGTTCGATCTGGAGACGGTGGCCGCGCCCGGCGGGCTGCGCGTCGTCTCCGGCGCTGACCAGACGCTGCCGCGCAATGAGGTCAGCGAGCCGCTGACCGTGGAGCTGAGCTCGGTCGGCGGATTCCCCATCGAGGGCGCGACGATTGATTTTGCAATCAGCAACGGGTCGGGCAGCTTGACTCACACGCAGGTCCTGACGGACGAAGCCGGGCGGGCCTCGACGCGGTATCAGGCGTCGGGGGCCTTCGGTCCGGCGACCGTCACGGCGCGGCTCGGCGCGGTGAGCGCGCTGTCGCCGGAGGAGGTTCCGCAGGGCGAGCTGCTGGCGGAGTTTCGGCTGGTGGTCGGCGGACGGCGGGCGGCGGTGAACATCGACTCCGGCTTCGTCAACGGCGCCAGCTTCATGCCGGGCTTGACGCCGGGCTCGTTCGGCTCGATCTTCGGCCGGGGTTTGATGGAGGACATCACCGGCGTGGTGGCCGCCTCGGGGCCGCCCTTCCCGACGACGCTGCGCGGCGTGAGCCTCACGATCGACGGCGTCCCCGCGCCGATCATTGCGATCGCCAACACCGGCGATGGCGAGCAGATCAACTTCCAGGTCCCGTTTGAGCTGGCGCCGGGCCTGTCCCGCGTTGTGCTGAACAACAACGGCACTCAGACGGAGCTGGAGGGCGTACGCGTGCGCGAGACACAGCCGGGAATTTTTGAGATCGACATCCAGAACGGCCGCTATGCCGCCGCGCTGCACTCTGACTTCCGGCTGATCGCCCCGGCGGATCCGGCGCGGCCGGGCGAGACGATTCTGCTGTTTCTGACCGGCTTGGGGCCGATCGTTCCTGATCCAGGCACGAACCAACCGGGTCCCGTTCCGCCCGCGCGTTCGTCCATTCCGGCGACGGTGCTGCTGGACGGCGCGCCGGTGAATGACTTTGGGGCGTTCTATGCGCCTGGGCTGGCGGCGGCGTACCAGATCAACTTCACGGCGCCGGCGGATATCACGACCGGCGACCACGAGATCCGGGTGGTTTCCGGACCGGAGACCAGCCAAAGCGTCAAATTGTCGGTGCGGCGGTAGGGGCGGCCGGAAGGCCGCCCAAGCCCGTTGAATCTCGAAAATCGTGC
>CAYOPA010000358.1:0-5770 GCA_964405625.1 uncultured Bryobacterales bacterium | reverse complement strand
CCCCGCAACCGCCTCTGGCTGGTGAGCTCGGCCGACGGCGCCTTCAAGCCGCTGACGCCGCCCGACATCTCGGTCGGCGGCTATGAGCAGTGGTTCCCCGACACCTTTTCGTTTTCGCCCGACGGCAAATCGATCGCCTTCGGCAAGCGGCCCCACGCCAACGCCGGCGGCCATCTCGACAGTGAGATCGCGATCGTCTCCACCGAAACCGGCGAGCTCAAAACGCTCACCGACCGGCCCGGCATGGACGGCTACCCGCAATACTCGCCCGACGGCCGCCGCATCGCCTTTCTGACCACCGAGCGCCGCAACTGGGTCACCCGGTCGCACATCTATTTGCTGGATCCCGGTACCGGCGACGCGGAGAAGATCACGCCCGGCGTGGACCGCAAGATCCGCGACTATGCCTGGTCCCACGACGGCCGAAAAATCTACTTCATCCTCGACGACGGCGTGACCAAGCCGATCTACGAGCTCGATGTCGCCGCCCGCGAAGCGAAGCCGTTGACGCAGGACGGCAAGGTCCATGCCGGTCTGAGCGTCGCCGCCGGGGCGCCGGGCCTGGCTTTTCTGCGCCAAAGCCCGACTGAGCCGGGAGAAATCTTCTTCGCCGACCCGACTGATTTCCAGCCCAAGAAGCTCACCAACATGGCGGCTCAATCCGCGGACTGGGCCGAGATCCCGACGGAAGTCGTGCGCTGGAACAGCTTTGATGGCATGGAGATCGAAGGCATCGTCCACAAGCCCGCCGGCTGGGAGCGGGGCAAGCGCTACCCGCTGCTGGTGATTCCCCACGGCGGCCCCCACGCGGTGCACTCCAACGGCTTTGTCTCCGGGGAGGCCCAGCTGTTCGCTGAGCGCGGCTGGGCGGTCTTTCGGCCGAACTTTCGCGGCAGCGGCGGCTACGGCGAAGCCTTCTTGCGCGCCAACATCCAAAACTGGGGTATTGGCGACTACCAGGACATCATGACCGGCGTGGATTCGCTGATCGACGGCGGACTTGTCGACCCGGACCGGTTGGCCATTGCGGGTTCCAGCTACGGCGGCTACATGACGAGTTGGGCGATTACGCAGACCGACCGATTCAAGGCCGCCGTCGCGGGGGCGGCCGTGACCAGCCTGTCGAGCTTCATGCGAACGTTGGACGTACCCGATCGCTTCATCGACTACCTGGGCGAGGACCCGCGCAACTACCCCCGTCACTCGCCCATCGAATACGCAGACCGGATCGTGACGCCGACGCTGGTGTGGCACGGCGACAGCGATGTGCGCGTCCCCGTGACCCAGGGAATGGAGCTCCACGGCGCGTTGCGCAAATACGGCGTCCCCACCGAGCTTGTGCTCTATCACGGGGAGTCGCACGGAGTCAGCAAGCCGGCGCACGTGCGGGACCTGCTGGAGCGCAAGGTGGAGTGGCTGGAGCGCTGGACGTTGACCGAGAATGAATGAAAACCGTCGTGGCGAAAGTACATCCCAGCATTACTCCGGAGTTTCGCGACTGGATCGAGCGGCAGCGGGTCTTCTTCGTCTCCACCGCCCCGCTGACCGCCGACGGCCACGTCAACGTCTCCCCCAAGGGGCATGACTGCCTGCGAGTGCTCGACGCAGTGACCGTCGCCTACCTCGACCTCACCGGCAGCGGCGCCGAGACCTCGGCCCACGTTACGGAGAACGGCCGGATCACCCTCATGTGGTGCGCCTTCGAAGGCCCGCCGCGGATCTTGCGGTTGTACGGACGCGGCGAAGTCGTCTTGCCGGGCTCGGCGCGCTGGGTGGCTCTGATCAGGTTGTTCGAGCCTTTGCCGGGGGCGCGGCAGATCGTCGTCAACCACGTCGAACGGGTGCAAACCTCCTGCGGGTTCGCCGTGCCGTTCCTGGAGTACCAGTCCGAACGCGACACTCTGGTTCGCTGGGCCGAGAAGCAGGGTGAGGACAAGCTGGCGGAGTATCGCCGCGAGAAGAATGCTCGATCAATCGACGGGTTGGCGGCGCCGCTACCAGCCGGCTACAGCCGGGCGGCTCATTCGCGGCCGTTTGCCGCTCCTAACCGAATAATGAATTAGACTCTCAGGTGATGAACCGTCGCAACTTCTTCTTCGCAGGGGCCGCGCTCCCGGCCGCCGCCTCCGCCCAGCGGGCCGTGGCTCCCAGCGACAAGGTCAACGTCGGCGTCATCGGCGTAGGCGGACGCGGGCGCGGGCTGGTGCGCGAGAACCTCGCCCTGCCCGACGTAAACCTCGCCTGGATCTGCGACGCCGACCAGGCTTCGCTCGAACGCACCCTGACCGAGGTCGACCAGCGAGGCGCACGCCGGCCGCAAACCGCCGTTGATATGCGGCGGCTGTTTGACGATTCCGCGCTCGACGCCGTCGTGATCGCCACCCCCGACCACTGGCACGCCCCCGCCACCATCCTCGCCTGCCAAGCCGGCAAGGATGTCTACGTTGAAAAGCCCTGCTCGCACAATATCCGCGAGGGGCGCATGATGATCGACGCGGCCCGCCACCATCAGCGCATCGTCAGTATGGGCGTGCAGCGGCGGAGCGCGCCAACTTTCCAGCGGGCGATGCAGCTCATCCGCGACGGCCGGCTGGGCAAGGTCCGCGCGGCGAAGGCCTGGGACTGCCAGATGCGCGCCGACATCGGCCGCAAGCCGGACGGCCCGGTCCCGGCGGGCGTCGACTACGAGACCTGGCTCGGCCCGGCGCCATGGATTCCGTTCAACGAGAACCGCTTCCACTACAACTGGCACTGGCATTGGCATTTCGGCACCGGGGACGCGGGCAACGACGGCGTCCATCACATCGACCTGGCACGCTGGGCGCTGGGCGTCAGCTCGCCGGAATTCGTCAGCGGCATGGGCAAGAAGGTCTACTTTGACGACGACCAGCAGACGCCGGACACGATGAACGTGACGTTCGACTTCGGCGAGGTCGCGCTGCTGTGGGAGATGCGCATCTGGAACCCGTACGGGCTGGAAGGCGGCATCGAGAACGGCATCGCGGTCTATGGCAGCGAGGCGCAGCTCCAGGTGGGCCGCTGGAACCGCCGCGAGGGCTACCGAATCGTCGACAATTCGGGCGAAGAGGTCGAGCGGGTGCTGTTGGAGCCGGGCGAGATGAACCTGCACGCCCGGAATTTCGTGGACTGCGTGAAGTCACGCGAGCTGCCCAACTGCGACATCGGCGACGGGCACTTGTCGACCACCTGCGCCCACTTGGCGAACATCGTGGCGCGGTGCAATCGCACGGTGCGGTTTGATCCGGGAACCGAGACGGTGATCGGGGACGACCAGGCGAATCTGTATGTGGAGCGCAGGTACCGCACGCACTGGGCGACGCCGAAACTTGGTTAGAGCCGAGCCCCTCCGGGCTGTGGGCTCGGCGGGCAGCTTCTCCGCCAGCGCCGTCACGATGTCGGCTTCAGTGATCATGGCTCTGATTGCAGAGCAAGGCTCCCAGTAGGGCCGGGCATTCCTGCCCGGCCGCGGTCGGACACGAATGTCCGACCCACGTGGACTTACTCACACACAGACATGCGTGGGCTCCGGCGTGGTGGAGGCGGGCTGCCGGACCGTCGTTGGCAAACGGCTGAAGCGCTCGGTCATGTTCTGGTCGGTGCGCGGCGCCATTCTTGCTTTGCGCCGCTGCCGTCCCAGCGGACGCTTCGAGGACTACTGGGAATCCCGCTCACATGCCGCCTGAGTTTCCACGGATATGTCGCCCCCACTGAGCTCATTTTAAAAGACTTAAATTATCCGGCGTCAACCTGGACGTTAAACGCGCGGCTCTCTCTGGTTTCCCCCTGCGGTTCCCCCGCCTCCCCGCCGGTGCTACGATTGACCGCGATGAGCCCCTTCTCCTCCCGCCGAGCCTTCCTCGCCGCCCTCGGCGCCGGCCTCACCACCGCCGCCTTCGAGCCGACCTTCCTGGCCGCCCAAGAGCGCTTAGGCTCCCAAACCCCAGTCGGTCCCAGGGCCGACCTGAAAATCACCCGCATTGAGATGATGCGCGTCAAGCCGCGCTGGACCTTCCTCAAGCTGCACACCAACCACGGCGTCGTCGGCCTGGGCGAGCCGGTCGTCGAGTCCCGCGGCTGGACGGTGATGACCGCCGTCGAGGAGCTTGAGCCCTATCTGATCGGCAAGGACCCCCGCCGCGTCCAGCACCACTGGCAGGCGATCTACCGCCACGCCTTCTACCGGGGCGGGCCGGTTTTGACATCGGCCCTGTCCGGCATTGACCAGGCACTGTGGGACATCAAGGGCAAGGCGCTGGGAATCCCCGTCTACGAGTTCTTCGGCGGCCCCACCCGCGACCGCGTGCGCGTCTACTCCCACGCGCGCACGCCCGAGCAGGTGAAGGCGGATTTTGCCCGCGGCTTTCGCGCCTTCAAGACGGGCGTCGCCAAGGAGCGGCCCTTCCGCGCCGTCGAAACCCCCAAAGCGATCGCCCATGCCGCCGACGCCTTCGCCGCCCTGCGCGAAGCGGCCGGCGACGACGCCGACGTCGCCATCGACTTCCACGGCGCCATCCCGCCGCAGGCCGCCAAGGTGCTCATCAAAGCCATCGAGCAGTACCAACCGATGTTCGTCGAGGAGCCCTGTCAGGCCCAGAATCACCAGATCATGGCCGACATCGCCCGCTCCACCTACATCCCCATCGCGACCGGCGAGCGCGTTTTTACCAAGTGGGGCTTTCGCGAGGTGCTGGAGACCGGCGCGGCGTCGATCCTGCAACCCGACCTCTCCCACGCCGGCGGCATCAGCGAGGTGCGCCTCATCGCCGCCATGGGCGAGGCCTACTACGCGCAGATGGCGCCGCACAATCCGCTGGGGCCGATCTCGCTGGCGGCGGGCGTCCATTTGGCGGCCTCCATTCCGAACTTCCTTTGCCAGGAGCAGGTTTCGCTCGGCGAGGGCTATTTGAAGCAGCCGTTCACGGTGAAGGACGGCTATCTCGACCTGCCGACTGGCCCGGGCTTGGGCATTGAGCTCGATGAGGAGTACGTGCTCTCGCAACTCAACCACGACTACCGCCCAGCCGAGGTTTACGACGCCGACGACGGCAGCGTGGTTGATCGCTGACGGCGGCGTTGTGGTAGTTTGGACGCGTGCAGGATCTGAAGGGAAAAACCGCGGTTGTCACCGGCGCCGCCGCCGGCATCGGTCTGGCCATGGCCGAGGCATTCGCCCACGAGGGCATGAATGTGGTGTTGGCCGATGTGGACCGGCCCAAGCTGGACCAAGTGGAGCAGCGGCTGGTCATGGGCGGCATGAGCGCCTTGGCTGTCACCGCTGACGTGACGAAGTCGGAAGACGTGCAGCGGCTGGCGGACAAGGCTTACCAGCGATTCGGCTCGGTGGAGCTGCTGTGCAACAACGCCGGCGTGCTGGGGCCGATTCTGCCGTCGTGGCAACAGCCGCTGGAGAGCTGGCGCTGGGTGCTGGACATCAACGTCATGGGCGTGGTCCATGGCGTCCACGCATTTCTGCCGCGCATGTTGGAGCAGCCCGGCGAAAGCTACGTTCTCAACACGGGCTCAATCGCGGGCCTGATCACGGGCCCGTTCTTCGCGCCGTACAACACCAGCAAGCACGCCGTGGTGGCGATGTCGGAATGCCTGCACCACGAGCTACGGGCGATGCAGGCGCGAGTGCGGGTGGGCGTGTTGTGCCCAGGCTGGGTGAATACGGGGCTGGCGCAAGCGGAAGAGAAGCTGCCGCCGGAGATCCAGAGCGCGGGCGCGACGCAGCAGCGGGCGGAGCTCG
>CAYOPA010000357.1:0-5814 GCA_964405625.1 uncultured Bryobacterales bacterium | reverse complement strand
GGTCGAGGCGCAGGGAATAGTAGATGTCTCCAGATTCGAGGTTGCCGGCGGGCGGCTACTCGCCCGCCAGCGCCGCCGCCGGAAGCGTCCAAACGGCTTCCACGTCCGGTCCCTCGGCGTGCGCCTGAAAGCTCTCCAGGGCCGGTTGCCAGACACTGGGCCTGCCGCCGCCTGCCGCCAGTAGCCCTCCTGCCATCTTGTTGAGCGAAGTCAGCACCGCCCGCAGCTCCTCGGCAGCCGCCTCGTCAGTACAGGCGGCCCGCAACTGGATCACGATTCCATCCTCGGTTTCGCGCGCGGCGACGGACGCGCTGTTCGCCGGGCCCAGCGCGCGGGCCACCAGCGAGAGGTTCACCCACCCTTCCGGCGGATTCCGCATCACCTCGTCCAGGCGACGCGGGTCGAGCCCGGCCCACGCCACCGCGCCTTCGTCCAGCGCCCGGCGGGCCGACGCCACCTCGGCGTCCCGTGATTGGCCGCCGGCGCCGAGCCGGTCCGCGGCCTTGGGGTCGGCGGAATGGGCGATCGCCAGCAAGCTCTCATCGAGCAGCCGCATGGAGACGTAGCCCCCCTTGGCTGCGACATTGGAGCAGACCGCCTCATCCAGCGGCTGAGAGCAGCCCGCCCGCCGCTGCGCCAAGTAGCTGACGGCGGCGGCCTCGGAGAGGTCCAACGCCGTCGCCAAGTAAATACTGTCCGAGCCCAGCGACACGGACACGCCCCGCACCCCCGCCGCCAGCGGCGCGACATCGCCCTGAGCGGCTAGCTTGGCGTCGAGCCAGGGGCCCAGAGTGGGCGCCCGCCGCAGCGCCGGCACGTCCAGGTAGCCGACCATCGCCTGATCGGCCGGCAGCGCGTTCAGCAGCAACTCCAGAGTCGAATGCGGTTGCAGACCCCGCCACCAAAACCAGGCGGCAACGGCGATGAGGGCGATCAAGATAAGCGTGTCTGGCCGCGGGCGGCGCCGGGATCTGGTGGCGGACATTGAAATTCCAGTATAGGTTCGCGGCCGTTTGTAACCTCACCGACACTGGAAGGTGGTAAGGTACGAACCATGCGAGCCTCCTCCAAAATGTGGTTGGTTCATGGGCTGTTGCTGGCCGGCTTCGTCACGCTGGGCCTTAAGGCCGTCGATGAGCCGCGCAACAACTTCCGCTTCGCCGTGATCGGCGATCGTACGGGCGGCGCCCAGCCGCAGATTTACGGACGGGTCTGGCGTGAGGTCGACCTGCTCCACCCTGACTTCGTGCTCAACGTCGGCGACACGATCCAGGGCGGCAAGGACGCCACCGCGGCCGAGGAATGGCGCGAGATGCGGCAACTCTTTGAGCGCTACAAGCACTATCCGATCTACTTCACGCCGGGCAACCATGACATCTGGTCCGATGCCTCGCGCGTGCTTTACGAGCAGGAGAGCGGCCGGCCGGCGCGCTACAGCTTCGACTACGAGGACGCCCACTTCACCGTGTTGGATACCTCGCAAGCGCGGACGCTGAGCGAGGATGAGCTGCGGTTCCTGGAAGCCGACCTCGAAGCCAACAAGGACAAGAGCCCCAAGGCGATCGTCTTCCACCACCCGTTCTGGATCGACCTGATCGACAACGGCCCCGGCGATTTCGAGTTGCATCGGTTGGCCAAGAAGTACGGAGTCAGCCACATTCTCAGCGGCCACGGCCACCGCTTCGTGCGGCGCGTCCACGACGGGATCGCCTACATGGAGGTCGGCAGCTCCGGCGGCAGCATGACGGGCGGGCTGATTCGCGGCGAAGGTTTCGCCGACGGCATCTTCTACCACTGGATCTGGGCGCAGGTGAAGGGCGGCAAGATGTCGTTCACCGTCAAGGAGATCGGCGGGCAGATGGGCCGCGGGCGGATGTTCAAGGCCGAGGACTGGACTGAGGACGGGCCGAGCTTCAATATCGACGATCCGGCGCTCAGCGAAGGCCCGACCACCTGAAGCGGCTACAATACCGGCGTGGCCGAGCTGCTTCTCGTTGAAGGCGACATTACGCGCTATGCGGCGGACGTAATCGTCAATGCCGCCAACTCCGCTCTGGCGGGGGGAGGAGGCGTTGACGGCGCCATCCACCGGGCGGGCGGCCCGGCGATCATGGACGAGCTCGACCGGATCCGCCGACGGATCGGACGCTGCCCGACCGGACAAGCCGTCCTCACCGGCGCCGGCGACCTGCCGGCCCGCTGGGTTGTCCACGCCGTCGGGCCGATCTACCGAGACGGCCTGCAGGGCGAGCCCGAGTTGCTGGCGTCCTGCTACCGGGTCGCCCTGCGGCTGGCGGCGGAAAAGGCGGCTCGATCGATCGCCTTCCCCGCCATCAGCGCCGGCGTCTACGGCTATCCCCTCGATCAAGCCGCGGAGATCGCCCTGCGGACGGTCGCCGCGGAGCTGCGCGCGCCGGGCTTGAGCCTGGAGCGCGCGGCTTTCGTTCTGTTCGGCCGGGAGGCTTTCGAGGCGTTTGACCGGGTGCTGAAGGCGTTGCGCGCGGATGGCTGAGCGCTTCGGCGAGCTCGCTGTGATCGGGGCGCGGCTGGCGGAGCCATTGACCGGCGTCGGCCGCTACCTGGAAAAGTTGCTCGAACACTGGGCCGAGCTCGACCACTGTTTTGAGCGGATTGTCGTCTACGCCCCGTCGAAAACGCGGCTTTCGGCCAAGGCGCTGGGCGGCCGCAATAGCGAGCGTGTCATTCCACAGCGAGTTTCCCCGCTGTTCTGGGAGCAGGCGCAAATGATCGGCCCGCTGCGGCGGGCGGATTTGATATTCGCACCGTATACTCTGCCGCTGGCGCTGGCTTCGCGTGGGGTCGTCTCCAACCTGGGCGTTTATGAGGGACGGCCGGCGGATTTCCCGTGGACCGCGCGGTTGCGAACCATCCCTTTGTTTCGAGCTTCGGTGCGGCGGGCTGGGGCGGTTTTGGCGAACTCGGAATCGACCCGCAATGATCTGGTTCGCCATTTCGGAATCGAGCCCAATAAGATCTCCGTCGTCTTGATGGGCGCCGATGAGCGGCTGGCGCCGGGCGAGCGGCTGGAACAGCCAATGCCCGACGAGGTGCGCCGCCGCTGGAACCTGCCGGACGCTCCGTTTTTCCTGTTTGTCGGCAAGCTCTCCAAGCGCCGCAACGTCCCGCTGCTGGTGGAGGCGTTCGCGCAGGCCGTCGCACGGCGCGATCTGCCGCACCACCTAGTGATCGTCGGCCCGGACGCTTGGGGCGTCGACCCCATGGCGCAAGCCGAGCGATTGGGCCGCGGCGGGCGAGTGCGTTGGATCGAGCACCTCCCGATGGACGAGCTTGCGCATCTTTACCGGGGAGCACGGGCCTTCGTGCTGCCAACCGAGCACGAAGGGTTTTCGCTCACCATCGTGGAGGCGATGGCCTGTGGGACGCCGGCGATCGTCTTCGACCACCCCGGCCTGGAGGCGCCGGTGCGCGAGGCGGCGCTGACCACCGACCCGGCCGGCCTGCCCGGCGCTCTTGCCGCCGTCGCCGTCGACGATCAGCAAGCATTGCGGCTGCGGAGCCGGGGGCTGGCCTGCGCCGCTCGCTACCGCTGGAGCGACGCGGCTGCCCGCACCATGGAGTCGCTTCGCGCGGCGGCAGAGCGTGGAATTCTTTTTCGATAGTTCACGCCGAAACCCCCTCCGCCTGTTGACTCCCAACGCGACACCCAAGTAGTGTGGTATCAGGACAGATAGGGTCAAATATTCATGACAAAGCTCCAGCCACTCAAAAACGGTCTCCTGGCGGAGCGGGTTGCGGAAACGTTGCGTCGGGCGATCTTCTCCGGACACTTCGAGCCCGGCGGCCAGCTTCTTGAAGCGCATCTGGCGCGAGAGCTCCAGGTAAGCCAGACAACGGTTCGTGAAGCCCTCGTACGGCTGCACCAAATCGGGTTGGTGACGAGGGTCCCGAACAAGGGGTCGTTCGTCGCAAAAATGGACGACGCCCAAGTGCGCGAGCGGCTGACCATTCGCTGGTTGCTCGAAGGCTACGCATGGTTTGAGGCGTCCCAGCGGATGAGCTCTGCTGATCTTGACGAGCTTGAGTCCAAACTGGATTCGCTGCATGAGGCCGAAGACGGCGACGACTTTCCACTCGCGGCCGACATGGAATTGGAGTTTCACAGCGTCATTTGGCGCCACTCCGGCAACCAGGCGTTGGCGGAGACGCTGGAGAAGCTGACGCCGCCGCTGTTCGCATACAAGACTCACCAGCGGCGTCAACTGGGCCAGTCGCTGTCGGGCGGGTTTGAACGCCATCGCGGCGTAGTGGACGCCCTGCGGGCGCGAGATTCGCAGAAACTGCGCAACGCGCTGCGCGAACACTTCCTGACCTTCCCGTGCGCCTTCGAGCCGCCCACGAATGAGGAACAGGAAACGGCGGACCTGATCGTCGGGTACGCGGCCCGTTAGCCGCAGCCCCGTTAGCCGCGGCAACGAGCGGCAGACACGGGCTTGTCGCTCGTCCATCCCCCGAATTAACCGTAGCCGG
The DNA here is from genome assembly GCA_964405625.1 of uncultured Bryobacterales bacterium. Lineage (GTDB taxonomy): Bacteria > Acidobacteriota > Terriglobia > Bryobacterales > UBA6623 > RI-231. The sequence continues at coordinate 1,305 of CAYOPA010000357.1, read as the reverse complement.
GCTACCTTTTTTGGAGGACCCGGCTTTTTTACGCCATCTCTTTCATAATTCTCTTGACTCAACCCCAAACCCGTCGTAACATCGCTCCGGGTTAGGCCGCATTCCTTGCGGCATCTGTTGCGCTACTTACACAAAAGGGGTAAGCGAGGATATGAAAACATCACACTTGGCGTTGTTTATCGCGTCCGCTTTCGCTGTGTTGCTGGCTGCGCCGGCCTTTGGACAGTTGGGGGTCGGCTCGATCAGCGGCCTGATCACCGACTCCACCGGAGCGGTCATCCCAGGCGCGGGGGTAACGGTCGTCAATACGGCGACCAACTTCACCCAGACATCTTCCACAAACGATTCCGGAATCTTTCGCGTGCCGGGACTGCAACCGGGGACGTACCGCGTGACGATTGAAGCTGAAGGCTTCAAGACGTACGTGCGAGACGGTCTGACGCTGCGCACCGGCGCGACATTGCCTGTTGATGTGGCGTTGGAGATCGGCTCGGTAACGGAGCAGGTGGAGGTCACCGGAGCTCCGCCGTTGCTCGAGACCGAGACATCGGCGGCCGGCTCAGTGCTCGAAGGGCAGATGATGTACGACCTGCCCAATTATCAGCGCTACGCCGCCTCGCCATTCAACTTCGTTCCAGGCGTCAGCACCTCTGGCTACGCCTGGGGCGGCGGACTGGGCTCGTATAGCGTCGCGGGACATCGTAGCTCAGCCACCGGGGCGTTCGAGGACGGCGTGCAGGCGAACGATCAAATCCAGGGCACGAACTACATTCGGCCGGTGTTGAACTCAGTGGCGGAAATCAAGGTCATTACCACCGCTACGCCGGCGGAATACGGACACACGGCCAGTGGCGTCATTGACATCGTGAAGAAAACCGGAACCAACCAGTTCCACGGTCTGGCGTCGATGTACGGGCGCTCGCGCTCGATGCAGCACCGCCTCTTTTTTGACAAATTCAGAACCTCCGACCCTCAGCCGGGCTTGCCGAACGGAACCCCGTCCATATTCTTCCTGCCTGACCTGAGCTTCAGCGGGCCGATTATCAAGAACAAGACTTTCTTCTTGGTCAGTTGGCAGCATTTAATCGAGAAAAAGACCGCGCAGGCCACGACTTCCACTCCGACGGCGGCGATGAAGGCCGGCGACTTCTCCTTCGGCGGGATCGGCAACCCGATCTATGATCCGACCACCACCCGCCGGCTCCCGGACGGGACCTGGGCGCGGGATCTCGTGCCAAACAACATCATTCCGCAGACTCAATTCGATCCGGTGGCGCGCGCCATCCTGGACCTCGACCCGTGGGT
>CAYOPA010000356.1:0-5829 GCA_964405625.1 uncultured Bryobacterales bacterium | reverse complement strand
TTGCGGCAACGGATAGCGGCACCACACCGTACAGCAAAGGAGCGAGGCACCATGGAGACGAAGGCCAGCACAGAGCAGGTGGACGGGCAGGATGAGCGTGAGCCAGGCGCGGGCACTGCGGGGGAGGGGCGCACCCGGCGAGAATTGTTGGGGCAGACGGGGCGGGTGGCGGCGGGCGTGGGCGTGGCGGCGCTGTTGGGGAATCTGGGGCAGTACGCCCTGTCGTACGCGGCGAGCGGGCCGCCGATCAAGATCGGGGTCCTGCATTCCCTGAGCGGGACCATGGCCATCAGCGAAGTGTCCCTACGGGACGTGGTGCTCATGGCGGTGGAAGAAATCAACAAAGCGGGGGGCGTGCTGGGGCGGCCGATCGAAGCCAAAGTCGTCGACCCGGCGTCGAACTGGGATTTGTTTGCCGAGAAAGCCAAGCAGCTGCTGCTCGAAGACAAAGTGTCCGTTGTGTTCGGCTGCTGGACCTCGGTCAGCCGGAAATCCGTGCTGCCGGTGTTCGAAAAGAACAACGGGCTGCTCTTCTACCCCGTCCAATACGAAGGGGAGGAATGTTCGCGCAACGTGTTCTACACCGGGGCGGCCGTCAACCAACAAGCGGCGCCGGCGGTGGAATATTTGATGAGCCCCGAAGGCGGGGGCTACAAAAAGTTCTACCTGCTGGGGACCGACTACGTCTACCCGCGCACCACCAACAAGATCCTGCGGGCGATGCTATTGGCGAAGAAGGTGCCGGCGGCCAACATTGCCGAAGAATACACCCCGTTCCATCACCAGGACTACCAAACCATCTGCGGCAAGATTAAGAAGTTTGCCGCCGGCGGCGGGGCGGCGGTGATCAGCACCATCAACGGCGACAGCAACGTGCCGTTCTACAAAGAATTCGGCAACCAGGGCCTGCGGGCCGAAGACGCGCCGATCATGGCCTTCAGCGTCGCCGAAGACGAACTGCGGGGCATGGACACCAGCGCGTTAGTGGGGCACTTGGCCGCCTGGAACTACTATCAGAGCGTGGACACGCCGCAGAACAAGACCTTCGTGGCCAACTTCAAGGCCTATTGCAAGCGGAACAACCTGCCGGACGGCGAGAATCGGGTGACCGACGATCCCATCGAAGCCGCCTACTTCGGCGTGTACGTGTGGAAACAAGCCGTCGAGAAGGCCGGGGCCACCGACGTGGATAAAGTGCGGGCGGCGGTGTACAACCAGAAATTCCTCGCGCCGGGCGGGGAGATCATGATGGACTGCTGTAATCAGCACACGCACAAGCCCGTCCTGATCGGGGAAATCCTCAAGAACGGGCAGTTCAAGACCATTTGGCGGTCCAAGGGGTTGGTGAAGCCGGAACCCTGGAGCGAGTACACGAACCCCGACAAGGGGTGCGACTGGATTCAGCACAAGGGGACCTATACCAAATAGGACGCGGCCTGGAGACCGGACCCCGGTGGGCCGCAGAGGCGCCGCGGGGGGCTGTGGATTTGAGAAGGCACAGACGGAGGATCGGCTGGAATCTCGGGTGCCGAGGTTCCAGCCCGTCTCACGGCCGGTGCGCAGTTGAGACGAATTAGGTGGGGGGAACGTGAGCACACACTGCGGAGGGCTGGCATCGTGATCCAACGGCTCGTTCTCATGGGGCTCCTGCTGCTGCCGCTCGGTCTCACCAGCCAGCTGGGCTGGGCCGCGGAGCCAACCGCCTCGGCAGAGGAGCCGGCCAGTCCGGTGCGCGATTCGATCGAGCAGGCGCTGGTGGACCTGCAGAGCGAGGACGCGGCGGTGCGGGACCAGGCGGCCACGGTGCTGATCGCGCAGGGGGACGCGCGCCTGATTCCGCGGCTCGATGAGCTGCGCGAAGGGGGCAGCCGCGCCGTGCGCATCGCGATTAAGCCGGTCGTGGACCTGCTGAAGAATCGGGCCAACCTGGCGAGCGCGTCGCCGGATACCCGGCGCTCGGCGGCGGCCGATCTGGGTATGGGCGGGCGCGCGGAAGCCATTCCGTACCTCAAACAGGCGGCTGCCCAGGAGGCGGTCTGGTGGGTGCGCTACACCATGGAAGAGGCGCAACACTTTCTGGAGCTCACCGCGGAGGACTCGGCCGTCCAGCTGGAGGCGGTCAAGCGGCTAGGCGACCTGCGTAGTGCCAACAGCGTGCCGGCCCTCACCGCCCTCATCGAGGCCGGCACAGCCGCCGAGGCCACCGCCCAGCACAAGGCGCTCGCCACCGCGGCCACGGAGGCGGTGGACTATATCGAATCCTGGGGCTGGTGGGCCAACATCATTGAAACCCTATTCCGGGGGATCAGCCTCAGCTCCATTTTGTTGATCATGGCGTTGGGGCTGGCCATCGTCTTCGGCCTGATGGGCGTCATCAACATGGCGCACGGCGAACTGATGATGATCGGCGCCTACGCCACCTTCGTCACCCAACAGGCGTTTCTCGCCTGGGGCACGCCCGCGGCCTTCGACTGGTACTTTCCCGTGGCCTTGCCCGTGGCCTTTTTGAGCGCCGCCCTCTTCGGCTGGGTGCTCGAAGCCACCGTTATTCGGTTTCTCTACGGGCGGCTGCTGGAGACCCTGCTGGCCACCTGGGGCGTGAGCCTGATCTTGATGCAGGCGGCGCGCGTGTACTTCGGCGATCTGACCGCCGTGATCGCCCCGCAGGCCCTGCGCGGCGGCGCCCAAGTCATGGTCGGCGTCTACCTACCGTACAACCGGATCTTCATCATCGTGCTGTCCATCGTGTGCGTCCTGGGGATTTATTTCTTGTTGTTCCGCTCCACCCTGGGGATTCGCGTGCGGGCCGTCACCCAAAATCGCAACATGAGCGCGTGCCTGGGCATTCCGACCCGCAAGGTCGATGCCTATACCTTTGCCTTTGCCTCCGGGCTGGCGGGGATCGCCGGGTGGGCCCTCACCATGGTCGGCAACGTCGATCCGGGCCTGGGCCAGAACTACATCGTCGACTCCTTCATGGTCGTCGTCACCGGGGGCGTCGGCAAACTGGCCGGGACCATCTGGGCCTCGTTGGGCATCGGCGGGCTGAACAAGCTCATCGAGCCGTTCAGTGGGGCCGTGTACGGCAAAGTCTTCATCCTCGTCGGCGTCATTCTGTTCCTGCAGTGGCGGCCGCAGGGCCTGTTTGCCGCGAAAGGACGGAGTGCCGATGCCTGAGCCCACGTCGACCGCCCAGACCCCGCGCGAGACCCTGTCGTTTATCCTGGCCGGGGCGTTCTTTCTCCTCGTCTTGCCGGCCCTCAACCTGCTGCCGGCCGACGACTCCTGGCTCCACCTCTCCGACTTTCGCCTCAATCAATTCGGGAAATTCCTGGCCTTTGCCATCCTGGCCCTGGGCCTGGACCTGATCTGGGGGTACTGCGGCGTCTTGAGTCTCGGGCAGGGCGTCTTTTTCGGCCTGGGCGCCTATTGCATGGGCATGTACCTGGCGCTCCAAATCGGCTCGGAAAGCGTCTACGGCAGCGAGCTGCCGGACTTCATGGTCTGGACCCAAGTCCAAGAACTCCCCCTGTTCTGGTATCCCTTTAAAAGCTTTTGGGGCGGGGTCCTGGGCGCCATTCTGGTCCCCGTGCTCTTTGCCCTGCTCTTTGGGTTTCTCGCCTTTCGCAGCCGCATCAAAGGCGTCTACTTCGCCATCATCACCCAGGCGCTGGCCTTTGCCGCCTGGCTGGTGTTCAACCGGAACGAAACCCGGCTGGGTGGCACCAACGGCTTGACCGACTTCAAACAGCTGCTCGGCTTCCGGCTGTCGGATCCCTCGACCCAGCGGGGCCTGTACCTGCTCACCGTCGTCGCGTTGGGCGTGGCCTATCTCCTGTGCCGGTATATCGTCGCCTCGCGGGCCGGCAAAGTCCTCATCGCGATCCGCGACAGCGAATCCCGCGTCACCTTCTCCGGCTACACTCCGTGGATGTACAAGCTCTTCGTGTTTGTCGTGGCCGCCGGGTTGGCTGGCCTGGCCGGCATGCTGTACGTGCCGCAGGTCGGCATCATCACGCCGGCCCAGATCGGCGTCTTGCCGTCCTTGGAAGTGGTCATCTGGGTGGCCGTCGGCGGGCGGGGCACCTTGATCGGCGCGATCATCGGCGCCGTCGCCGTCAACTATGGCCGGAGCATCTTGACCAACTCGTTCCCCGAGGCCTGGCCGTTTATCCTGGGCGGCCTCTTCGTCGTCGTGGTGACCCTGTTCCCCGACGGGCTCGTCGGCATGGTGCGGCGCCTGACCGCGCGGAAGCAGCCCGCGGCGCCGGGACTGCCGACCGACGAGAGGACCGCCGCATGACCGACGACCGGATTCTCGTCTGTGAGGACGTCATCGTCGATTACGACGGCTTCAAAGCGTTGAACAACTGTAACTTCAGTGTGCACTATCACGAACTGCGCGTCGTGATCGGGCCGAACGGAGCGGGGAAGACCACCTTACTCGATGTGATTTGCGGCAAGACCCGGCCGACGTCCGGGACCGTGCGGTTCGGGCAGGGCATCAATCTCGTCGGCAAGAACGCCGAAGACATCACCAAGCTCGGCGTCGGGCGGAAGTTCCAAGCCCCCTCGATCTACGGCAACCTGACCGTGTGGCAAAACCTGGACCTGTCGGTCAAGCGCGCCAGCAAGGGCGTCTTCCCGACCCTCATGGGCAGATCGACGCCGGCGGAACGGGCCAAGATCAGCGAGGCGCTGGAGACCATCGGGTTGACCGCGCAGGCGCATGCACGGGCCGGGGCCCTGTCGCATGGTCAAAAACAGTGGTTGGAGATCGGCATGGTGATCTTGCAAGAGCCCTCCTTGCTCTTGGTCGATGAACCCGTGGCGGGGATGAGCGACAAGGAAACCGAGCAGACCGGGCACTTGCTGAAGACCCTGTCCGAGAAGCAGGCCATCGTCGTGATCGAGCATGACATGGACTTCGTCCGGCAGATCGCCACTATTGTGACGGTGCTGGCCGAAGGCACCGTCATTTGCGAAGGCACCGTCGAGCAGGTGCAAGCCGATGAACATGTGCGGGAGATTTATTTAGGCCGCGCGAAGGTCGCGCACTAGCCGCGAAGGGGACCCCTACGTCGATGCACCCAGCCACGTCGCCTGTGCTCTTAGCGGTCGAGGGCATCAACGCCTATTACGGCGAGAGCCATATCCTGCGGAACGTGTCGTTTACCATTGAGGCGGGCGAAGTGGTCTGCCTCATGGGCCGCAACGGGATGGGCAAGACCACGACGCTGAAGACCTTGACCGGGCTGCTGCCGGCCCGGTCGGGCACCATTCGGTTGGCCGGCCGAGACATCACACAGGAACGGACGGATCGGCGGGCGAAACAGGGGCTGGCCTATGTCCCGCAAGGGCGCGAGATCATTCCGCACTTGACGGTGCACCAGAATCTCTTGCTGGGCTATTGGAACCGCCCGGCGATTCCGGGGGATGTCCCGGAGCCGGCGGCGTTCGAGGAGGTCTATCAGCTCTTTCCCAAGCTCACGCAGATTCTGCATCGCCCCGGCGGGGTGCTCAGCGGGGGCGAGCAGCAACAGTTGGCGATCGGCCGGGCCATTCTCTCCAGTCCCCAACTGCTCTTGTTGGATGAGCCCACCGAAGGCATTCAGCCCTCGATTGTCGATCAAATCGAGGACGTGATCATTGGGTTTAAACAGTCGCGCCGCTTTGCCATTCTCTTGGTCGAACAGGGGCTCCACTTCGCGGCTCGCCTGGCGGAGAAGTACGTCATCATGGCCAAGGGCGCGGTCATGGCCCAGGGCAAAAGCACCGAGCTCAATGCCGACATGGTCCGCCAGCATCTCACGGTGTGAGGGGAAGGCT
>CAYOPA010000355.1:0-5835 GCA_964405625.1 uncultured Bryobacterales bacterium | reverse complement strand
GGTCTGGGACTACATCCACCTCACCAGCGACGACCGCACCCGCCGGCTGGACCTCGACGCCCTGCGCGCGAAGGTGGACGCTTGGTTCACGCCCGAAGCGCTCGATGCGATCTTCGACGGTCCGGCTGAAGGCGAAGCCGAACGATTGGCGCGCGGCATGTTGGCGCAGGCCGGCAAGCGCTGGCGACCATTCCTGACCGTCTGCGCCTACCAGGCGCTGCAAGACGATCCGCACGCCGAGCCACCGGCCGCTTTGCGCAAGGTCGCCGTCGCCGTCGAGTGCTTCCATAAGGCGTCGTTGATTCACGACGATATCGAGGACGAAGACGACCTGCGCTACGGCGAGCCGACGTTGCACGCCACGCACGGCGTTGCGACGGCGATCAACGTCGGCGACCTGCTAGTGGGCGAGGGCTACCGCCTGCTGGCCGAGGCCGACTTTCCGCCGGCCGTCCGCGCGGAGCTGGTGCGCATCGCCTCCCGCGGCCACCGCCTGCTGTGTCTGGGGCAGGGCGCCGAGCTGGCTTGGGTGCGCAGCCCTAAGCCGTTGAGCTCGAATGAGGTGCTGGCGATCTTCCAGCGCAAGACGGCGCCGGCGTTCGGTGTCTCGCTCGAGATCGGCGCCGCCTGCGCGGGGGCCGAGCCGCACGTCTTCGACATCCTGCGCAACTACAGCGACGCGCTCGGCGTGGCCTACCAGATTCGCGACGACCTCGACGACCTTAACAGCGGCGCCGACGGCTCGGACGACGTGAGCGCCTTGCGCCCGTCGCTGCCGCTCGCGGTCGCCTTCGAACATGCCAAGAAAGAGCCGGCGCTGCGTCTCGCCCTCGAAGCCGCCTGGCGCCGCGACAGCGCCGCGGACGCCGCCGAGATTCACGAAGCCATGGAGCGCTTCGACGCCGAAGGCCGCGCCCGTCGCCTGCTCGAGAGCTACAAGGAAGAGGCCGTGCGCTCGATCGCCAGGCTCGACCACGCCAGCCTCAAGGGCTTGCTACGGCGCGTGGTCGGCAAGATCTTCAGCGTGGAGATCGAAGGATGGTGCAGTGAGTTTGAGACTCGAAATGCTGCAAGTCGCGAGGCTGTCGCCGAAGTTGCTCGGTGACGCGGCGGACTTGTCGGCGCAGTTCTTTTCGAGTCGCATCAACGCTGACGGCGGGTTTCAGGACCGCGAGGGCGCGAGCGATCTCTACTACACCGTGTTCGGCCTGGAAGGCCTCCGGGCGCTGCAACGCGAGCTCCCCGCCGCCCGAACGCTGAGTTTTCTAGAAACTTTCGGCCCGGAGCCGGAGCTCGACTTCGTGCACACGGCCTGCCTAGCCCGCTGCTGGGCGAACCTCGACGCGGCCTCCCAGGCGCCGCGCGACTTCCTGATTCGGCGACTCGAGTGGCACCGCACGGCCGACGGCGGCTACAATCCGGCACTGGACGCGGCCCACGGGACGGCCTACGGCTGCTTCCTTGCTCTCGGCGCCTACCAAGACCTGGGCCTCTCGCCGCCGCGCCCGGAAGGGCTGCTCGCCTGCGTCGATTCGTTGCGTTCGAGTGACGGCGGCTATTCGAACCAGCCTGGAGCGCCGCTCGGGCTGACGCCGTCGACGGCAGCCGTCGTGACGCTCTCGCGAGCCCTGGGCCGCCGCCCGCCCGAAGCCGCGGCGGAATGGCTGCTCCAGCGTTGTCTGCCCGAAGGCGGCTTCTTCGCGACCCCGGCGGCGCCGCTGCCCGATCTGCTCTCCACCGCCACCGCCCTGCATGCTCTCACCGGCGCCGGCGTCGCGCTGGACCCAATCCGCGAGGCCTGCCTGGACTTCGTCGACAGCCTGTGGAGCAACCAGGGCGGCTTCCACGGGCACTGGAGCGACGATGTGCAGGACTGCGAATACAGCTACTACGGACTGTTGGCGTTGGGTCACCTGAGCTTGTAGCCGATGGATCCGCAGCGCATCGAGACGACGCTCGACAACCTCCGACGTCGGTTTCTGGAGGCGCGCCGCGGCGACCACTGGGAGGGCGAGCTCTCCTCTTCCGCGCTCTCGACGGCGACCGCGACCATCGCGTTGACCTTGGCGCACCGGCGCGAAGCCTGCCCGAAGCTGGACGCGCTCGCCGCCCGCGGCGCCGCTTGGCTGGTCGAGGCGCAGAACGAGGACGACGGCTGGGGAGACACCTCGAAGAGCTTCAGCAATATCTCGACCACGGCGCTGTGCTGGGCCGCGCTCACGATGCGCGGCAAGGAGGACGCAGCCTCACGAGGGGCCGCCTACATGCAGCGCCATGCCGGCGGCCTCGACCCGGCGTCGCTGTCCGCCGCCATCAAGAAGCGCTACGGCAAGGACCAGACGTTCTCCGTCCCGATCCTCACGGTGCTGGCGATCGCGGGCCTGCTGGGCGAGGATGGCTGGCGGTTCGTCCCGCAGCTTCCGTTCGAGCTGGCGGCGTTCCCGCAGCGCATGTATAGCGCATTGCAACTGCCCGTCGTCAGCTACGCCTTGCCGGCGCTGATCGCCATCGGACAGGCGCGGCACGCCCGCAGGCCAAGCCGCAACCCGCTCGCGCGGCCGCTCCGCAACGCCGTCCGGAAGCGCACATTGAACAAGCTTGCCGAAATCCAGCCGTCCAACGGCGGCTTTCTGGAAGCGACGCCGCTGACTAGTTTCGTCACGATGAGCCTGATTACGGCCGGTCGAGGCGATCATGCGGTCGTTCGGAAAGGGCTCGATTTCCTAGAGCGGTCCGTGCGGACGGACGGGAGTTGGGCGATCGACACCAACTTGGCGACGTGGGTGACGACGCTGGGCGTCAACGCCTTGGCGGCCGGCGGGCGGACGCCCTTGGACAAGCCGCAACGAGACGCCGTCCGTCATTGGCTACTAGCACAGCAGTTCCGCACCGAACATCTCTACACGGGCGCCCCGCCGGGCGGTTGGGCTTGGACTGACTTGCCGGGCGGGGTCCCCGACGCCGACGACACTCCAGGGGCCCTACTGGCGATCCGCGAGCTCGGCGGCGTCGACGCCGAGACGGTCGAGGCGGCCCGGCTCGGCGTCGGATGGCTGCTGGATCTGCAAAACTCTGACGGCGGAATTCCCACTTTCTGCCGAGGTTGGGGCGCCCTTCCCTTTGATCGCAGCAGCCCGGACCTCACCGCGCACACGCTTCGGGCTTGGCTGGCTTGGCGGGGAGATCTGCCGGAAAAGCTCGAACGCCGCCTTCGGAAAGCCGTTCCTCGGGCCGTGCAATTCCTCAAGGGCGCACAGCGTTCAGACGGGGCATGGGCTCCGCTCTGGTTCGGCAACCAGCATAGCGGCGATGAGTTGAACCTGACCTACGGCACATCCCGCGTCCTAACCGCGCTGACTGAGATGGGGGCCGAGGCGGCGTTTGTCGGCGAGCAAGCCGCGGAGCGCTGGTTGATCAAAGCGCAGGGTCCCGACGGCGGCTGGGGCGGCGCGCCCGGTACGCCCGCTTCGATCGAAGAGACCTCGTTGGCTGTTACCGCTCTCGCCGTTCGTCTCCGCAAACGTTCTGGCGCGGAGTCGGCGGAAGGCCGAGCGGCCGTCAATCGGGGCTTGGAGTGGCTGGCGTCAGCCACGGACGAGGGGCGACGAGCCGAGCCGTCGCCGATCGGTTTCTATTTCGCCAAGCTCTGGTACTTTGAACGCCTGTACCCCGTCGTTTTCGCCCTGGAGGCGTTCGCGCAGTCGTTCGCCCTGCATCCCGAGTCGCCCCACGTGACCCGCGCGCCTGACTGATAACCCGGATGTCTCACCAACTCCGACCGAGTGCGGTTGCCGGCGATTCGCAAAGCCCGCGCCACCGGCGCCCGGCTTGGGTGGAGGTGTGCTTTGATAACCAGTATGCCCCTCGAACGCCTCTCGCCCGAAGAAGTCAAAGCGCTGCTGGAATCTGACGAGGAGGTCGTTTACCTCGACGTTCGCTCGACGGAGGAGTTCGCCGCCGGGCATGTGCCGGGCGCGCGGAATGTTCCGATCCTGGAGCCGGGGCCGATGGGCATGAGCTCCAATCCGGACTTCGTCACCGTGGTCGAGGCGAATTTCTCCAAAGAGACCAAGATCATTACCGGCTGCCTGCGCGGCGGGCGCTCGATGAAAGCGGCGCAGATCCTGATTGCCTGCGGCTACACCGAAGTGCGCGATATGCGCGGCGGCTTTGACGGCGAGATGGGGCCGGGCGGCGGCATCGGCTATGACGGCTGGAACCGTCGCGGGCTGCCCGTGACCGAGCAGCCCGCCGAAGGCGCTACCTACGAAGAGCTCAAGCAGAAGGCTTGACGCTCAGGCCGTCAGGGACAGGATTGTCGGCATTCCCGAGCCGCTGACCGCACTCTGCAAGACCCAGCCGACCTGCTGGCGCTCAAACGGCGGCCCAAAGTAGTCCGACGCGCCGCTTTGGAGCGCTTGCAACCATTCCTTGGGGTTGGGATCGAGACTGACGGCGACGAACGGAATACGCGAGCCGGCCGCCCGCAGCATGCGGCGCGCCTCCACGGACCCGGCGGGCGCGCAGATCACCGCCGGTTGAAATTCGCCGATCGCGGCTCTGACGGCGGCCGGATCGGCGAGCGGAAGCACCTTGACATCAAAGGCGCCGGCCGGCATCGCCGCCTCCAATTCTGACGCTGTGGTTTGTTCGAGACCGAACAATAAGACTCTTTGTCGCACGACAATCCTCCAACTAACGCATGCACCGACACGAAAAGCGTGTGGAGGTCGGACAGGGACTCTTCATTTGGGCGGCGGCGATCGAAACGCCATTGCCCCACGAGCTTGATGCTAGCCCTTCATCTCGAAACGGTCCAATGAATTTTGCGTATCGGGCCGATCAATTCGTGCGATCGATCACGCCAGAATGTCGAATATCACGTTGCCGTGCACGTCGGTCAAGCGCATATCGCGGCCGGAGAAGGGATAGGTGAGCCGTTTGTGGTCGATGCCCAGCAGGTGCAGGATGGTAGCGTGCAGGTCGTGCATGTGCACCTTGTTTTCGACGGCAAAGTAGCCGTATTCGTCCGTGGCGCCGTACCGGATGCCGCCTTTCACGCCCCCGCCGGCCAGCCACATGGTGAAGCCGAAGGGGTTGTGGTCGCGGCCGACGCCGGTGGAGTAGCCTGTGTCCGTCGTCTGCGCGGTGGGCGTGCGGCCGAACTCGCCGCCCCACAGCACCAGCGTCTCATCGAGCAGCCCGCGCCCTTTGAGGTCGGCCAGCAAGCCCGCGATCGGCTTGTCGACGGCTTTGGAGTTAATGCGGTGGCCCTCTTCGAGCTTGTGATGCTGGTCCCAGCGGTCCTGGCCCTGCCTCCGGGGCGTGAGGAGCTCCACAAAACGGACGCCGCGCTCGACCATCCGTCGGGCCAGCAGGCATTGTCGTCCGAACTCCTCCGTGTCGGGCTCGTCGAGGCCGTAGGAACGTTTGGTCGTCTCGCTCTCGCCGGAGAGGTCGAGCAGATCCGGGACTTCGCTCTGCATCCGAAACGCAAGCTCGTAGTTGGAGATGGCGGCCTCCATCTCGCTAACCCGCCCAAAGCGCTCCAGCGCGCCTTGGTTGAGGCTGCGGATGAGGTCGAGCTTGCCGGTCTGGATGGAGGGCTCGGGCTCGCGGGGCGCTACGTCGGCGATCGGCGTCTTGCCCTGGCGAAAGAGCGTTCCCTGGTGGGAGGCGGGCAGAAATCCGGCGCCAAAGCAGTCCATGCCGCCGGGCGGGATCAGGCCGGAGTCCAGCACGACGAAGCCCGGCAGATTCTTGCACTCGCTGCCGAGCCCGTAGGTCGCCCAGGCGCCCATCGAGGGCCGGCCCTGAAAGCCCGAGCCGGTGTGG
>CAYOPA010000354.1:3271-5846 GCA_964405625.1 uncultured Bryobacterales bacterium | reverse complement strand
CGTGTGGATCACAAAGTACCGCTACAAGGTGTTGCGCGGGGATACTTTTGCGCGACAGTGGGCGCGGTGGACGAAGCGACGATCAGGCAGTACATCGAGAGAGAGAACCAGAAGTGGGATGAGGACGATCAGGGCTTCCAGATCACCGCGCCCGCGGAGCCTTGAGGCGGCTCTGAGCCGGGAGCCCTTCAGGCGGCTTTAGCCGGTGGTTGTTTGAGGTGCAGGCATTTACGGCTGTGGGCGCGCTTCCGCGCGCCCCTACGGACGGCGGTGCGGTCTAATGGAAGGGCTTTCCCCAGTCTCGGAGCCGATATGAACGAAAATCCAGTCGCCCTAATCACCGGCGCCAGCCGAGGCATCGGCCGCGCCATTGCGCGGGATCTAGCCCGCGATCATCGCGTGCTGGCCACCTACCGCGGCAGCGAGGAGGCCGCCAGGTCTCTCCAGGCCGAAACCGGTTGCGAGATCTTTCGTTGCGACATCGCTTCCCGCGAAGACCGCGCAGCGTTGTTGGCCTATTGCAGCGACAAATTCGGCCGTCTGGACCTGCTGGTGAACAACGCCGGCATGGCTCCGCGTGAGCGCAACGACCTATTGGAAGCCACCGAGGAGAGTTTTGACGAGGTCTTGACGACCAACCTCAAGGGTCCGTATTTCCTCACCCAGGCCGCCGCTCGAACGATGCGCGATCAGGCTTCGGGCCGCATTGTGTTTATCACCTCGATCTCGGCCTATACCTCGTCGCCGAATCGGGGCGAATATTGCGTCTCCAAGGCCGGTCTCAGCATGACGGTGGCGCTGTTCGCCGATCGGCTCGCCGAATACGGCGTCGGCGTGTACGAAATCCGTCCCGGCGTCATTCAGACCGATATGATCGCCGCTGTCAAGGGCAAATACGAAAAGCTCGCCGAAGAGGGCCTGCTGCCTCAAGGCCGCCTGGGCCTGCCCGACGACATCGCGAAAGCCGTGCGAGCGATCGCCGAGGGCCGGCTGGACTATTCCACCGGGCAGGTGCTCGACGTGGACGGCGGTTTCCACCTGCGCCGGCTGTAGGTGGCGGGGGCCCTGGTTAGCCGTTTTCGAGAAGGTTCGGCCCCTGTTCGGGGATCCTGGCGTGCTGCGCTTGCTGCCCGATCTCCACCGCTTCGCTCCTCAGCGTTCCCTCCGTTTTCTGCTTCTCGGCGGTGGTGAGGTGAGGCTGATCGGCCGGGCGTTCCGGCTGATGCGCCGGCGCTGCGCCGCCCGCCGCCTGACGCGTCAGATTCACCTGAATGCCCGTCGGAAACACCACTTCTCGGGACTCGTCGGGCATCGAGACTCCGGACTCCTCAAACGCGTTCTTGACAGCTCGAATCACCGCGGATCGAATCTTTTGGCCGTTGAAGCGAGAGGTGTCCACCCAGAAGTAGGTGCGCAGATTCACGGTCGCCGAACCCAGGGTTTCGACGATGACCCACGGCTCGGGGTCCGAGGCCACGCCCTCCTGTTCGCGCAGGACCCCTCGGACGATCGCCTGAGCCCCTTCGATTGACGCGTCGTAGCCGATGCCGACCACGAAGCCCAACCGCGTGTTCGGGTTCGCCGTGAAGTTCGTGATGGTCTCCTTGTAGATCACGGAGTTCGGGATTTGGACGTGGTTACCGTCCGGGGTCATGAGGATTGTTGAGCGGATATTCACGCTCTGAACGAAACCTTCATGGCCTGCGACGGCGATACGGTCGCCCGTAGCGAACGGGTTTTGGACGCTGATCATCAAACTGGCCAGGAAGTCCTCCGCGATATCTCGAAAAGCAAAACCGAGGATCAGACCAATGAGCCCGGCGCCGCCTAGTAGCGTTGCGGCCAATCCGGAGAGCCCTGATATCCTCAGAACGACGTAGAGACCCAGAAGCAGGACGGGTATCGCCGCGAAGCGGGAGGCGACGGATTGCAGGAGCTGGTTGCTGAACCGCTGCTGGATGATCGATCGCGTCGTCCGAGCCACCGCCGTCGCGACCACCCATGTCGCGACCAGCAGAACAAGGCCCAACAGGATCAGCGGGCTGCGTCTGACGCTGTCCGATGTCAGCGCTTCGATCTCCTGCTAGGCGGGCGACAAGTCCCAAATGGAGGACTCGGCGACGGCAATGCGGTTGACGACGGCCACGACGCCCTCGGTATTGCGAGCTAAGTCCCCAGCCCAGACCTTGCTTTCCTCGACGGACACGCGGCCTACCAGGAAGACGACTCCCTGGTCCACGCGAACGGTCGGCGCTTCAAACCATCCCGCGGCTGTCAGGATGCGCATGAGCCGTCGCGAGATGGCCGCGTCCGACACCGTTTGATCGACGCTGACGGACTGCCCAACTTGTGGCGTCGGTTCGTCCGGCTCGGCTTCGGGGACTGTCGGCTGCTGAGCTGCCGCCGCCGCCGAAAGAGCCAGCCAAAGGATGCAAGTGAGAACGCTCGAAATGCTTTGCTGCAAGGGGCTTCACTCCAATTTCGGCGCCCGATCGGCGGCAGAGCTCCGAAGCATTTAGGGCTGAGTCAATAACGCCCTCACGTGCGCGCGGGTCGCCGTCGCCAGCCCGCTCAA
>CAYOPA010000354.1:0-3237 GCA_964405625.1 uncultured Bryobacterales bacterium | reverse complement strand
CCCGCCGTTACATGGGCCAACTCCCGCAGCGCCATCGTCAGCTCGGCGAAATCCGGGTCGTCCAAGGTAAGCTCACCCAAAGGATCCCCCCAGCGGGAGTCGAAGCCGGCGGAGATCATCACCAGGTCCGGCCGGAAGTCGCGGGCGGCCGGCAGCAGCTTGTCCCTTACGGCGCCCAGAATCTCCTCCCGGCCCGCGCCCGCCGGAAACGGCAGGTTCAACGTAGCGCCGCGCCCCGCGCCTTCGCCCGTCTCCCAAGTCTTTCCGGTGCCGGGGTACCACGGGGCCTGGTGCGCGCTGCAAAAAAAGACGGACGGATCGGCGTAGAAAATATCCTGGGTGCCGTTGCCGTGGTGCACGTCCCAGTCGAAGATCAACACCCGCTCCAGGCCGTGGCGGCGCTGGGCGTAGCACGCGCCGATGGCGATGTTGTTGAAGACGCAGAAGCCCATGCCTCCGGACGGGCGCGCGTGGTGTCCCGGTGGTCGCACAACGCAGAAGGCGTTGCGGGCGCGGCCTTCGATGACCGCGTCGACGGCGCTGAGCACGCCTCCGGCGGCCAGCAGGGCTGCGTTCCAGGTGCCCGGGGAAACGTCGGTGTCGCCGGTGCTGAGGTGTCCGGCGCCGGCCTCGATCTCCTCCTGGACCAGGCGAATGTACTCCAGGCTGTGGCAGGCGGCCAGCTCGTCTTCCAGGGCGGGCCGAGGCGGCAGATGGAGCGTGCGCTCCAGCAAACCCTCGGCGGCCAACGAATCCAGGATGGCCGTGCAGCGCTCGGGCCGTTCGGGGTGGCCTTCGCCGGGTTGATGCGCCAAATACCCAGCGTCGTGGACCAATGCGGTTCGAGGGGCGAGGGAGTCCGCTGCCATGGATGCAGTATCGCAGCCGGGCGGGCGCCCCACGGAGGCGCCAAGAAACGATAATCTTGTGGAAATGCTTTCAGGGCGTCTGCTGTGCGTTGGAGTCTTGGCGACGGTTTGCGTGTGGGCTCAGGCCAACGGCGGTCGCCCGAGTGTGCGGGCGATGTGCGTGGAGGCGCCTCCCGAGCTCGATGGGCGCCTCGATGACGATCTGTGGGCGGCCATCGAGCCGGCGACGGGCTTTACCCAGCGCAATCCCGATGAGGGCGAGCCCGCCACTGAAGACACCGAGGTCCGCTTCGCCTTCGACGGCGACAATCTCTACATCGGCGTCCGTTGCTTTGATTCCCAGCCGCAATCATCCGTCATGACGCAGAATCGCCGCGACGGCGAGATGGACAACACCGACTCCATCCAGATCCTGCTCGACACCTTCAATGACGGTCAGAACGCCTTCGTGTTCGGCACCACGCCAACCGGGATCGAGTACGACGCGCAGATCACCAAGGCCGGCCAGGACCGCGGCGGCGGCAACGCCCGGCGGGCGGGCGGCGGCACAAGCTCAGCGCAGCGCGGCGGCGCGGCGGCGACCAACATCAACTGGGACGCCGCTTGGACGGTACGCGCGCAGCAGACCGAAGGCGGCTGGGAGGCCGAGCTGGCCATTCCCTTTCGCACCCTGCGGTACACGCCGGGCGAGGACATGACCTGGGGGCTAAACATCTTCCGTACGCTGCGGCGCCGCAACGAGCAGTCGTTCTGGTCGCCGATCTCACGGGCCTTCGAGTTCACGCAGATCACGATGGCGGGTACGCTGACGGGAATCACCGCCGAGGGCAACCGTAACCTCAAGCTGTTGCCCTTCGTGGTGGGCGGCTTTGAGCAGGACTACCGGCTGCCCGAGGATCGCACGAAGATCAACCGCTCGGCCGGCCTGGACGTGAAGTACGGGCTCAGCCCGGGGCTGACGCTGGACGCCACGGTGAACACGGACTTCGCCCAGGTGGAGGTCGACGACGAGCAGATCAACCTGACGCGGTTTGACCTGTTCTTCCCCGAAAAACGGCCGTTCTTCCTGGAGAACGCGGGCTTTTTTGAGTTCGGCACGCCGCGCGAGGTGGAGCTGTTCTTCTCCCGGCGCATCGGGATTGACGAGAACCGCAACCCGGTTCCCATTGACGTGGGCGCGCGCATCAGCGGCAAGGCCGGGCCGTACCAGATCGGGCTGCTCAACATGCAGACCCGCGGCGTGGACGGCCGGGCCCCGGCGAACAACTACGGCGTGGCCCGCTTCAGCCGCGAGCTGCCCAACCGCTCCTCGGTCGGCGTGATCGCGCTCAATCGGCAGGCGACCTCGACGCTGGATGACGGCCGGGCGTTCAACCGAGCCTACGGCGTGGACGCCAACATCGGGCTCGGCAAGTTCGCCAACTGGTTCAACTACGTCGCCAAGACCCAGACGCCTGGCCAGACCTCGGGCCAGCACGCCGGCGCTTCGTACTTCGTTTACGACGACGCCAAGCATCAGATTGACGGGACCTATCGCGAGGTCGGCCGCAACTTCAATCCGGAGCTGGGCTTTATCAACCGCGTCGGCTACCGCAACCACGGCTACGGCTATCGGCGGCGGTTTTTTCCGCGCTCTGACATCTTTCGCAGCGTGGAGCCGCACTTCAACGTGCGCGAATGGCGCACGATTGAGACGGGCGAGCTGGAGTCGGGCTACTACCACGGCCACTTCGATACCCGCTGGCAGAACGGCGGACGTCTGGGGGCGGCGGTCAATCGCAACTTCGAGCGACTTGATCGGCCGTTTGAGGTAAGCCCAGGAATCTTTATCCAGCCTGGCGGATACTACTTCAACGACGTGCGCCTGGACTTCAACGGCGACCCGACGCGGACCCTGTTCTGGACGAGCGAGCTTGGGCTGGGCGAGTTCTATGACGGGAACATCACGACGATGGTGCTGGGAGGCGGTGCGCGAAAAGGCGCCAACCTGACCTGGACGGGGACTTACACCCGCAATCTGGTGCGGCTGCCGGCAGGGGACTTTAATACGGACCTGATCGGCCTGCGCTGGAACTGGTCGTTTACGTCAAAGAGCTTTCTTCAGACGTTCAGCCAATACAATTCGGTGGCGCGACAGATCGGGCACAACATCCGGTTGGGCTTCCTGTCGAGCTCGGCGACGGGACTGTTCGTCGTGTTCAATACGGCGCACGCCTCCTATCAGTTCAATGATCCGCACGGGATGGACCGGCGGACGATGTCGCGGGCGTTGATTATCAAGTTCAATCATTTGCTGGACTTTTGACGCCACCCGCCGGCTTGTATGTAGTGAAGTAGGGGTAAGAGGCAAGCGGAGCGGCGACGACAG
>CAYOPA010000353.1:0-5854 GCA_964405625.1 uncultured Bryobacterales bacterium | reverse complement strand
TCCCGCCTGGGCCAGCAGCATCCCGCGCGTCAGGTCGGAGGCGTCCACGCCGGCCAGATTCACGGCTGCACGCTCCCCGGCCCGCGCTTGCTCGCGAGCCTCGCCGTGAGCTTGCAGGCCCCGCACCCGCGCGCGCCGTCCAGCCGGATGAATTTCAACCTCCTGCCCGGTCCGGAGGGTTCCGGCAATCAGCGTCCCCGTCACCACCGCGCCAAAACCTTTCTTGACGAAGACGCGGTCCACCGGCAGCCTCAGCAGCCCGTCGACGTCCTTCTGGCGAGCCAGTCGCGCTGTCTCGATCAGGGCGGTCCGCAGCTCGTCGAGCCCGGCGCCGGTGTGAGAGCTGACGGCGACGATCGGCGGCGTCTCGGCGGCGTCTTCAAAGAGCTCCTCGGCCTCGATGCGAGCCACTTCCAGCATGTCCGGCTCGGCTAGATCGGCCTTGGTCAGGGCCACGACATAGCGCTCAATCCCCAGCAACCGGCAAATGGCCAAGTGCTCCAACGTCTGGGGCATCACCGACTCGTCGGCGGCGATCACCAGCAGCGCGAGATCTACGCCCGAGGCGCCGGCCAGCATGTTGCGCACGAAGCGCTCATGGCCTGGAACGTCGATGAAGCCCAGCCGCAAATCATCCGCCGCGTCCCAGTGCGCAAAGCCCAGCTCAATGGTGATGCCCCGGCGCTTCTCCTCCGGCAGGCGGTCGGTCTCCACGCCGGTCAGAGCCTTGACGAGGGCCGTCTTGCCGTGGTCGATATGCCCGGCGGTTCCGATGATGACGCTTTTGCGCAAGAACACATCATTATGCCTTGGCTGGAATGGACGCTACGATAAAGGGCGTTGTGCGGTCCAGTGAGCTCATACCCGTTTTGTACCTGCTCTCCGGGCTGTCGCTGGCGGCGGCCACGCTCGACGTCAGCAATGACTTCGGCGCGATCCGGATCGAGGTTGTCGCCGAGCAGCGCTTGATGATCGAGGGCTTGATTCGCGAAGCCGACGGCAACCGGCCGGCGCAAGAGGAAGATACGTTCATCCAGCGACGCGGCGACCGCTTGATCCTGGCCTGCCGCCCGCCCGAGGGCGCCGGCATGGACATCACCGTGCGGCTGCCGCTGGGCTACAACCTGGAGGCGCGCACGAAGGACGGCGAGCTCTCCGTGACGGGGATGATTGAGCGCGTACGGTTGAGCACCGACGCCGGCTCCATTCATCTGCGACTGCCCTGGCGAGGCACTCGCTTGCAGCTTGACGCTGATGCCAAACCTGCGGAACTGATCCTGCCCTCGGCGCGCCGGTTCCTCGACAGCGTCCTCGACATCAGCGGCGGGCGCACCCTCTGGCGGCTGCGCGACAACTTGCCCGACCGCGCCGTCGTCCATGGCACGTACCGCATCCGCGCGGGCAATCCGCGCTCCGTCATCCTGGAGGAGTTTGAGCCTCCGCCGGACTGGCCCTTGAAGTTTCACTGGGAAGCGCCCGATGTGCTCGAATCGATCCTGCGGCCCCCGCCCCGGCCCGAACGCCTTGATTCGGACCCCGGCGAGCAGGCGCCCGCCTCCGATGGCGGCGCCATGTTCCGTAGCGACGTCCGCATGGTCAACCTTGTGCTGGCGGTCAGCGACGCCGCCGGGGAGCCCGTGACGGACCTGAGGCCGGAGGATGTCCAAGTGGTCGAGGACGGCGAGGTGCAGGATGTAGCCTTCGCCGGGTCGGACCAAGCCCCGTTTAATCTGGCGATTCTACTCGACCTGAGCGGCTCCACCCGGCCCGACCGGGCGCCGATGCAGGCCGCCGTGGAAGGGTTCATCGACCTCGCCGGCGAGAACGATCGCGTCGCGATCTACGCCCTCTCTGGCGGTATGTTCCATGTCGTCTCGCGGCTGACCTCGGACCGTGTCGAGCTCGATCGAGCCGTCAGGCGCATCCCGGAAGTCACCGGCGCCTCGCCGCTGTACGACGTGATGACCTTGGCGTACGCCGAAGAGCTGCACCAGCGGCCCGGCGAGCGCAACGCCCTAATTGTCGTCACCGACGGCATCGACAACCAAGTCAGCAAGCAGGAGGCGCCGTCGAGCGTCAAGTTCAAGCGCCTCCGGCAGGCGGCGCAGGAGATGAACGCGCTGATTTATCCGGTTTTCCTCCTTTCCGGCGAGCGTTTTGGGCGAAACTGGTCTCAGGTGGGCGCCAAACGCATGCAGGAACTAACTTCGGCGTCGGGCGGACGGATGTTCCCGGCCGGTTCCGTCGCGGACCTCGCTCCTGTGTTTCCGCGCGTTGCGGCCGAGCTCCGCAGCGTTTATTCGGTGGCCTACTACCCGAAGAACCAGGAGTTCGACGGCGCTTGGCGCAGCGTCGATGTGCGACTCACTCGGCCCGGAGCCGTGCTGCGGACCCGTCCGGGTTACTATGCTCGCTGAGGAGAGACAAAACCCGTGGATGATGTCGCGATCGTCTTTGTGATCGGGCTGGTATTGTTGCTTTTTTTCGGTCTGCCTGTTTGGGCCCTCGTTCGTACTTTCAGAATCAAGGAATTGGAGACGCGCCTAGCCGGCGTGGAAGCGGCCTTGCTGCGGGTAAGCCGCGAGCTTGAGCGGCGGCCCGCTGCGGAGGCCGCCGAACCTGTTGCCGCGGAACCTATTGCGATCGTGGAGACAACGCCGGAGCCGGCCGCCGCGGAACCCGTTCCGCGCGAGCCGGAGCTGCCTCCGGCCCCGGTATTTGTTTCCCCGCCCGAAGCGCTGCCGCAATCGGCAGGCCCCCGCTGGGAAGAGATCATCGGCGAGCGCTGGCTGGGCTGGCTGGGCATCTCCACGCTGCTGTTCGGCGCGGCGTTCTTCCTGAAATACGCATTTGAGAACCAATGGATCGGCGAGCTCGGCCGGGTGCTGAGCGGTGTCGTCGTGGCGCTGGGCTTTTTGTGGTTCGGCGCGAAAAAGCATCGCGACGGCTGGCAGGCCTTCGGGCAGGTCTTCACGGCCGGCGGCGTGACCCTGCTGTATCTGTCGATTTACGCCTCCTACGGCTTCTATGCGCTGCTGCCGGCGGCGGCGGCCTTCGCCTTCATGGCCGTCGTCGTGATCCTGGCGCACCTGTTAGCGGTCTTCTATCCGGCGCCGGCGATCGCCTTAATGGGACAGATCGGCGGCGTGCTGACGCCTGTGCTGCTCTCTTCGGGGCAAGACCGCTACGGCGTGTTGTTCTCCTATCTGGCCGCGTTGGCCGCCGGCGCCCTGGTGGTGGCCGTGTGGCGGCAGTGGCGCTGGATCGCGGTCGTCTCGTTCTCGTTGACCCACTTGCTGTATTGGGTCTGGTGGGCGGACAGCTACCACCCTGAAAAAGCCTGGGCGGCAGCGCTCTTCCAGACGGTATTGTTCTGCATGTTCTTGGCCGGCGACCTGCTGCCCGCCCTGCGGGGCCGAACGCTGTTCCCAGCCAACTGGACGCTGCTGTTCCTGAATCCGTTCTTCTATTTCGGCGCTATTTACGTGATTCTCGACAAGGAGGCGCCGTTCTGGTCCGGGCCGGCGGCCTTGGGATTGGCTGCCGGGTATGCGTTCCTGGCAAAGGCGTCGCTGGGACTCGGCGGCCAGGAGCGGCGTCTGACCTGGGGGCTGGTCGCCGTGGCGCTGCTATTTGTGACGCTGGCCATCCCGATTCAGCTTGAAGCCCAATGGATTACCCTCGCCTGGGCCGTCCAAGGCGCCGTTCTGGCTTGGATGGCGGGCCGCTTGCCCGAGCCCGGCTGGCGCTGGGGGGCGGCGGCGGCGCTGGGGCTGGCGCTGTTCCATCAGCTTGTCGTGGACTGGATTTGGGACTACCGCGGCGTCTTCACGCCGGTCTTCAACGCGGACTTTTTGGGGGCCCTGGGCGTGGCTGCGTGCCTGCTGGCGGCCACTTGGTTCGTTCGCGCGCGCGACCGCAGTTTCGCCCTGGGCGCCGCGTTTGCGGCGATCGTGCTGACGTGGCTGGCCGGCTCGCTGGAGATCCACCACTACTACCAGGGTCTCGCCCGCGACATCCCCTACGAATCCCATGAGGCCCGCCGTTCGCTCGAATGGACCGGCGGCATGGCGCTGTCGGTGCTGTGGGCCGTCTACGCCGCCGCACTGGTCGGCGGCGGGCTGCGCTTCGCCAAGCCTCTGCTGCGCTGGTCCGGGCTGGCGCTGTTCGGCGTGACGGTGCTCAAGGCGTTTTTCTTCGACATCCCGGCGCTGGAAGGTTTTTACCGAGTGATCGCGTTGATCACCGTAGGCGTGCTGCTGCTGGGCGTGGGTTGGGCGTATCAACAGGTCAGCCGGCGGCATCAGGAGGTCTCCCCATCGTGAGAATGCTCTTCGTCCTGCTTTTGTTCGCAGCAGTTTGTCCCGCGCAGGAGCAAGAATCGCGCGAGAGATGGCACTATTTTCAAGAGGTCTCCTACGCGCCCGAGGGGCGGACGGCCATCGAGCTCGACGTCGACACTCTGGGCGGCGCCCGGACGGACCACGCCGACCTGCGCCTGTACGACCAGACCGGCCGCGAAGTCCCCTACGCGTTGCGCGTGCGCAGCCAGGTCTACCGCAGCGAGATCGTTGACGCCCAGCAGCTCGACCTGGGGGTCCGGGCCGGCCGCTCTCAAGTCACGCTCGACCTGGGCGAGTCCCGCGGCGTCCACAACGAGATCGAGATTGACCTGGCGGGCCAAAACTTCCGCCGCGCCGTGGAGGTCCAGGGCTCGGACGACGCCCAAGGCTGGGCGACGCTGATTCCCGACGGGATCGTCTTTCGGTTCGCCGCCGCCGGACGCAGCGTCGACCAAAACGTAGTCGCGTACCCCGACAGCCGCTACCGCTACCTGCGGGCGCTCGTCTCGCCCGACCCGGCCGCGGACGGCGGTCGTACTCCCACGATCAGGGAGATCCGCGCCCGCCAGCGGGTGGAGACCGAAGGGGTGGAGCACAGCTACCTGAGCGCCTATGCCGGCCGCGAGCCGGTTAGCGAAGCGGGCCGACCGGCATCGCGCTACGTCTTCCAATTGAACGATAGCCCCATCCCCATCCACAGCCTGACGCTCTCGCTCAACGATGCGCCATTTTCCCGGCCCTACCGACTGCTGTACGGCGGCCGCGATCACTCCCGCTACAGTCAAATCGAGCTCGCCTCCGGCTTGCTGGCCTCCGAGGAAGAAGGCTACGTGAACGTTGTCTTGAGCTTTCCCGAAGCCTTCGTCCAGGAGCTGACTCTGATCGTCACCGACGACCGTAACCCGGCCTTGCAGATCAGCTCGGCGCAGCCGGCGGGCGCGGCGCGGCACTTGGTTTTTGAGAATGACGGGCTGGCCTTTCCGCTGCGGCTATATTTCGGCAATCCCGATGCGGCCCTGCCGAGATACGACTACGACAAGCTCGTCCCAGCCGTTCTGCGCGAAGGGCCGGAGCCGCAGCCGCTCGGGCCGCGCCGAATCAACCCGGACTACCGCGCTCCGCAACCCCCGATCACCGAGCGGGCGCCGTGGTTGATCTACGTGGCCCTTGCCGCGGCGACGCTGGCGCTGTTGTGGCTGCTGCGCGGAGTGGTCCAAGCCGCGGGGCGGCCCCTGGAGCCGTAAGGCCGCGCGAGGGGCTCGGGGCCCGGCGACGTTCCTGGTGGCAAGGACGCCGTCGATACTCGACGACGCCCCACGGCTACCGCGTTGGATCGTGGTTTGGGTTGGGCGTCGGCGCCTGCGCGGACACGGACTCGCGCCAAGCGTGCAGCTTCGCCCGCAGCTCGGCCGTCCGCTCCGGCTCATCCGCCGCCAAGTCGCGCGTCTCGCCAGGGTCGTCGGCCAGGTTGTAGAGCTCGGCGCGGCTGTCCTCATAAAACTCCACCAGCC
>CAYOPA010000352.1:0-5879 GCA_964405625.1 uncultured Bryobacterales bacterium | reverse complement strand
CGGCGGAGGGGCCGGGGGCGGCGGAGGGGCCGCGGGCGGCGGCGCTGGAGGCGGCGGGAACGTCGGTGGCGGTCAGGGCGGTCAGCCGGGCGGTCCTGGCGGCCAGGGCGGTCAACAAGGCGGCCGGCCGGGCATGGGCCAGCCGGGCCAACAACAGGACCCCTACGGGCAGCGTCAGCAGAACACCTTTGAGCAGATGCCGCGGCCGATCTTCCTCTCCGGCGAAGTGCGGTTGGCCAATGGCACGCCGCCGCCGGAAGCGGTGGTGATTGAGCGCGTGTGCGGCGGCCAAACCCGCCCCGAGGGCTACACGGATTCCAAGGGCCGATTCAGCTTTCAAGTGGGCGGGGACCAGACAGCCGCCCTGATGGACGCCAGCTACAACGGCTTCGGGCAGGACAACCGCGGCGGGATGGGAGGTCCTGGCGCGATGGGCGGCATGGGCGGCGTGGGCCGCGGCGGCATCGGCGGCGGCATGGACGGCATGGACCTCAGCGGCTGCGAGCTGCGAGCTGCGCTGCCGGGCTTCCGGTCCGACCAACTCATGCTGGGGCGACGCCGGCCGATGGACAACCCCAACGTGGGGACCATCGTGCTGCATCCTTTGGACGGCTTCCAAGGCTCGGCCATCAGCGCCACCACGCTGACGGCGCCGAATAAGGCCAAGGCGGCCTATGAGAAGGGCGTCCGAGAGATGCGCAAGGACCAGCCGAAGTTTGAGAAAGCCGCCGAGCAATTCCAAACAGCCGTGGATCTGCACCCGACCTACGCCGCCGCTTGGACGATGCTGGCCGAAATGAAGATCAAGATGGAGGACTTCGACGGCGCCGAGGAGGCCTTGGGTAAGTCGATCGAGGCCGACGCGGCCTACATCCGGCCCTATGAGCCGCTGATCCGGATTGCGGCGCAAAAGGAAGACTGGCCGCGCGTCAACGAGCTGGCCGCGGCCACCCTGCGGATGCATCCCGGCCACACCCAGATCCGTTACTTGAAGGCGGTGGCCGCTTACCGCTTGGGTCGCTTTGACGAGGCCGAGGCCGCGGCGCGCGAGATCGCATCGGGTTCCGACGCCCCGCAGTACCCGCACGCCCACCAGATGATGGCCATCATCCACATCGAAAAGGGCGCCTATCCGCAAGCCGCCGACGCTTTCAGGACCTACCTGAAGCTGGCGCCGACCGCTCCTTCAGGCGATCAGATCCGCAAGCAGCTTGCCGAGTGGGAAGCGCTGGGCGTGGTTAAATCGGTCACAGCCGATTCAGCGGCAAATTGAGCCGCCCAGGTTTACCTGGCGGGTATCCCCAGTACCCGCCAGCCCGGCTTGCTACGCTGAGCTCTTCAGCATGCCCGCCTCAAAAACCCCCATCACCGTCGCTCACGGCGACGGCATCGGCCCCGAAATCATGGCCGCCGTCCTGGAAATTCTCGACGCCGGCGGCGCCGAACTAGATATTGAAACCATCGAGGTCGGCGCGAAGCTCTACGAGGCCGGCCATGGCTCCGGCATCGGCCCCGAGGCTTGGGAATCGCTGCACCGCACCGGCGTGCTGCTCAAGGCGCCCATCACCACGCCCGAGGGCGGCGGCTTCAAGAGCCTCAACGTCACCATCCGCAAAACGCTCGGGCTGTTCGCCAACGTGCGGCCCTCACGCTCCTACCATCCGTTCATCCGCACGCACCATCCCAACCTGGACTTGGTCATCGTCCGCGAGAACGAAGAAGACCTCTACACCGGCATCGAGCACCGCCAGACCGACGAGGTCGTGCAGTGCCTGAAGCTCATCTCCCGGCCCGGCTGCGAGCGCATCATCCGCTACGCCTTTGAATACGCCTCCCAACGTCCTCGGCGCAAGCTCACCTGCATGACCAAGGACAACATCATGAAGATGACCGACGGCGTCTTCCATCATGTGTTCGACGAGGTCGCCGGGGATTATCCCCATGTCGAAACCGAGCATCTGATCGTCGACATTGGCATGGCACGCGTGGCCGATTCACCGGAGCGCTTCGACGTGATCGTCACGCTGAACCTTTACGGCGACATCCTCTCCGACGTCGCCGCACAGATCTCCGGATCGGTCGGTACGGGCGGCTCGGCCAACATCGGCCACAAGGCGGCGATGTTTGAGGCGATCCACGGATCGGCGCCGGATATCGCCGGGCAAGGGATCGCCAATCCGTCGGGTCTGCTGCTCGGCGCCGTGAAGATGCTGGAGCATATCGGACAGAGCGAGACCGCCGACCGCATCCAACGCGCTTGGTTGAAGACGATCGAAGACGGCGTCCACACCGGCGACCTATACCGGCCTTCGGTAAGCTCGCGGCGAGTGGGCACGGAGGACTTTGCCAAGGCGGTGATCAAACGGCTGGGCGAGAGCCCGACGCAGCTCCCCGTCTCGCACTACCCGGCCGTCGATATGGCCAAGACGCGAGCCCGGCGCCACAAGCCACAATCCAAGGCGCTGGTGGGCGTGGACGTTTTCCTCGATATCCGCTGGGAAGAGGGCTCGCCCGCCGCGATCGCCGAAGGGTTGCTGGAATCGCCGCTGAGCCCGCTGCGTCTGGACTCCATCTCCAGCCGGGGCCTGATGATCTGGCCCGACGGCGCCCCGCAGACCGTGGAGACCGACCATTGCATTTGCCGCTTCGTGGCCGACCGGCGCGGTGGACAGCTCACCCACCAGGACATCGTGATCCTGCTGGCGCGCCTCGCCGATCGCGGGTTTGACTTTATCAAGACGGAGCACCTGTATGAGTTTGACGGCGAGCGCGGATATTCGCTGGCACAGGGTCAATAGAAGTCATGGATTCAATCAATTTCAGCTAGTGTGGCGGCGCGTATAAAGACCGTATTGGGATGGAAAGATCCCCCCGCGCGGTCTGCTTTTTCGATTGCCCTCCGAGTGCGTCGCCTGTAAAATTCTCCAGAGTCCTGCGCTTGCTCCGCGGGCGTGCTGCCATGATTCGCGACCTCATGACGCCGGGCCTGATGCTCCCGCTCGGTCGCCGCGCGGAGAGCCGGCCGACTGAACCCGCCGGTCCGGCCGGCCGCGCCGCGCGGACGGCGGTGCTCGTGATTGAGGACATCACGTTCCGCAGCGACCACGACAAGCTCACGGACCACAAGGAGGACTGGGAGCCAGGCGGCAAACGCTACCCGAAGCCTGAGTGGCGGGCCGCCTCCGGGGAAACGCCGACCGTCCCGGTGAGCCACTCGATGTACGGCGAGTTGCGGCTTGAGGTCGGCGTCCGCTACAACGCTCCGCCCGGGGCCGTCCCCCTGTCGGTTACGCTGACGGGCAAGACGAAAGTAAAGGTCGGCGTTGCGGGAGAACTGAAACTTACCAGCAGAAGAGTTGTTCTCGATCCGGGGCGGAATACCGTCAAGGTGCGAGGAGCGGCCGGCTTTCCGGCCAAGGTCCAAAAGCTGAATTTGACCATCGATTGGCGCTTCGAGGGCGCCGGCGTCGGATCAGACCCGGCGGCGATGATTCCGGCGCAGGCCCTGCGGACGTCACATGAAGTGCTGGTCACGATGGGCGAGCCCGAGACGGTCGACCCATTCGACAAAGGGCGCGAGGCAACCGCGATCACGTATCGGCGGTTGGCCTACGCAATCCAGGCAGTCGGCGCTCTGGATACCATCGATCCGCACAAAATTACCGAAAAGCTGCTCAAAGGGATGGGAGAGTTCGAGTTAGGCAATCTTTTCGCGAACGCCTGGCGGTTCGCCGAGAAGAGGGCCAGCGTGGATTGCCGCACGATCGTCCAGTACATTACCAACGTCATCAAGATCATCGGGTGTCCGGGCAAGGCTGAAGTCGTCCTCGTGTTTCCTCGTTTGAAAAACAAGACGTGGCCGGGGAGAAAGAGGGTCGTCGACGGGACGCCGGTGTACTGGCTGTCGACCGAACCGGGCCCGTTGGATTTCGAGGCCGTGGCCGAGGCGCCTCCCGACATGGGAAACTTCGCCGGGCTGGACCGGCCCGCTCTGGTGCATCCCGACGGCGAGGGCAAGGCAATTCTGTTTGACTTCGGGGGCGGTCAGAACGCGTTTGAAGGCTGCCTTCGCTTTACGCGGGCTGGTTTGACGCGCTACTACGCCGGCGGCGTCGGCGCATTTGAGAACAAGGAACAAGTGCTGGGGCAATCATTCCAGTCGTTCAGTTGGGGGTACTTGGACAGGGAAAGCAAGTCGATGAAGCCGGGCAAGGCAATCATGCCGCCTTGGCCCTAACCGCCCGACAAAGCGACGAACCGTCTTAGAATCAAGATCTCGAAGGCTGGCGCGCCGCAGGCCTCGCCGATCCGATGCTTCGTCACTCCCGATCCCGGCTGCTTGCCGTCTGCCTATTTCTGGCCGGTTGCGCGGGACCGCCCGCGCCGGAGCTGGCGCTGTACAACGGAGTTGTCCGCACCCTCAACCCCGCGGCGCCCCAGGCGACCGCCATTTCCATCCGGGACGGCCGGATTGTCTGCGTCGGCGACGATGAGACTTGCGGCGAGGGCGTCCGCGGGATCGATCTCCAGGGCCGCACTGTCGTCCCCGGTCTGGCCGACTCTCATGCGCATTTAAGCGGCATCGGGTTCCGGGAGATGACGCTGGACCTCAGCGAGATCGGCTCGCTTGCCGAGCTCCAGGCGCGCGTGGCCGAACGCTCCGCCGCCGCCGAACCGGACGAGTGGATCGTGGGCCGCGGCTGGATTGAGGCGCGTTGGGACCCGCCGGCGTTCCCGACCAAGGAGGATCTCGACGCGGCGGCGCCGGACAATCCGGTCTACCTCGTTCGCGCGGACGGCCACGCAGCCGTGGCGAGCTCCGCTGCGCTGGCCCTGGCGGGCGTGGATCGCGCAACCGAGGCGCCCGCCGGAGGCGAGATACTACGCCGCGCGGACGGCGAGCCGACCGGGATGCTGCTGGACCGCGCCCAAGGGCTGTTGACCCCTCTGCTCCCCAAGGAAACCCCACAAAGCCGTCGGCAGGCGCTGATTCTGGGCGCGCGCACCATGGCCGAGCGGGGCTGGACCCAGGTTTCGATCGCGGGGACCAGTTGGGAGGAGATCGAGCTGATCCGCGAGATGATCTACTCCGGCGAGATCGGCATCCGCATCTACGCGGCTGTCAGCGGACCCGGTCCCGACGCCGACCGGCTGCTGGCCGAAGGGCCGCGCCTGGACCCGGACGGAATGCTCGATGTGCGCTCCATCAAGCTCTACATGGACGGCGCGCTGGGCTCGAAGGGCGCGGCGTTGCTGGCGCCTTACGCCGACCACGCCTCCGACGGGCTG
Organism: uncultured Bryobacterales bacterium; assembly: GCA_964405625.1. Taxonomy (GTDB): domain Bacteria; phylum Acidobacteriota; class Terriglobia; order Bryobacterales; family UBA6623; genus RI-231. Next base: position 590 of record CAYOPA010000352.1, on the reverse strand, counting down.
CTGATGCACGACCCCGAAGCGCTGGCGCCGCTGCTGGAGAAGGCCGCGCGGGCCGGCGTGCAGATCCAGACCCACGCCATCGGCGACCGCGCCAACCGCATCGTTCTGGATCTTTACGAGAAGGCGCTGGCGTCCGTCCCCGAGACGCAACGAAACAACGCTCGCTGGCGGATCGAACACGCCCAGATCCTGGACCCGGCCGATATTCCGCGCTTAGCCGCGCTCGGCGTCATCGCCTCCATGCAACCCTCGCACGCCATCACGGACCTGCACTTCGCCCTCAGCCGGCTGGGTCCGGAGCGGTTGGCCGGAGCGTACGCCTGGCGCAGCCTGGTCGACTCCGGGGCGGTGCTGGCCGGCGGCAGCGACGCGCCGGTGGAGGAAGGCGATCCGATGGTTGAGCTCTACGCCGCCGTCGCTCGCAAAGGGATCGACGGGTTTTCCGCCGAGCACTGGGGTCCCGAGCAGGCCCTGACGCGCGAGGAGGCGCTGCGCTCGCTGACCTCTTGGGCCGCATGGGCGACGTTCCAGGAGGACCGCCGCGGAACGATCGCGCCCGGTAGGTGGGCGGATCTAACCGTGCTCTCCGG
>CAYOPA010000351.1:0-5924 GCA_964405625.1 uncultured Bryobacterales bacterium | reverse complement strand
TTTTCAGTGCTGACTTGCTAGTTTATGCGATGTTTTCACACGTTCCAGTCAGCCAACTGGAAGATCGGGGACGGCCGATCGGGGGCAGTCAGCCAACTTGGCTGTCGCGGCGGCCTGAAGTACTGCAATCCTGGCCGGATCGATGGCGCGGGGAGCTCGGGTTGGTCGCAGTTGTCGCCCCGCAGCGCCGCACGTTGCGCAGCGACAACCGACTGACTCTCCCCGATCCTCGTCCCCGATCGTCATACCGGCATAGAGAGCCAGCTCGGGCTGGCCCATTATGGGCTGTATGACACCGTCGTTGCTAAGGAGTAATGGGCGCCCGTTCAGTGGTTGGCGCGTCGGTTGCGCCAGCGCTGGCCTGCTCGGCCCTCGGCGCCAACCTGAGATTCCCCCGATGCGCGTTGCCGCCCAACCGGGCTTGACGGCACGCGTATCCTGGAGATGCGGCGGCGACCCAGCAACACAACCGGTGCAAGGGGGCAAAAAACGAAAAAACCTGACAGATCCTGACAGCGCTCCCGTAACCGCCTGATAACAAGGCATAAGCGAGGCTACGAGCCTGTCAGAATCCGCGACGGGGACGAGCGGGTAGTCGCGCTTTCGGGTGTTTCCTGGCCCCAGACTAACGTCTGGGGTCCGGTTTCTCCGTGGGCTCACAGGTGCGCTGCGAGGAATGGCAGGCCGCGTTTGCCCCAAAAACTGTGCTCGCCCGCAAACACCTCGTGCTCGGCCAGTGCGCCCTGGCCCAAGACCTCGTACACCTTCTTGGCCCGCGCAAAGCTCTCTCGGCTCGCCTCCACGGGGAAGATTCCGTCCTTGTCGCCGGATTCCACGAACAACGGTAGCGGCGCGATCAGCCCCGCCACATCGTACATCTCGCACCAATTCAGGATCCCCGGCACGTAGTTGTCGATGCAGTGCGACAGGCTCAAGATGCTGTCGCGAAACGTGTTGAGGTAGCCGCTGATGAGCGCCGCCTTGATGCGCGGCTCCAGCGCGGCGGCGAAGGTCGTGATCGTACCGCCGCCGGAGATGCCCATGCAGCCCACCCGCTTGGGGTCGAGCTCGCTGCGGGTCTCGATCCAGTCGATGGTGCGCATCACGTCCCAAACGCGCCAGCCGACCATCGTTTGCCCCAGCAGCAGGGCGGCTCCGGCGGACGGCTGGCACGAAGAGTTGCCCAGCCCCCGCGCGCGCGCCCGCTCGTCCCGCCGGCAACCAAACCCGATCTGCTCAATCGCCACCGCCGCCATGCCGTGCTCCACGCACTGAATGGCAAAGTCGTGCTGGTAGCCGGCCTTGTCGGTGCGATCAGCGCCCTTGTCGTCGATACCCACGATATCGTCCACGCCGCGGCCGTGTCCGGGCAGACAGATCATCGACGGGTGTGGCGCGGAACCGGATTTGGGCGTCAACACATAGCCCAGCACCGAGGCGCCCTCGCGGCTCGCGAAAACGAACTTTTCGCGCCGGTAGCCGGGAAATTCCTTGACCTCCAGCGTCTGCGGGTTGAGCGGGATCTTGCGGGCCGGAAAGCCGCCGATCAGCTCGGTCACCTTCTCGCGCAGCTTCTGCTGCCAGCGCTCGGCTTCCTTGGCTTTGGCGGCGTTGAACGTCATTCGCAGCGGGGCCTGAGCGTGCAGCGCTCGGCTGAAGGCGACTGTGTCGAAGGTCTTCTCGTCAACGCGGTCCGCGGCGCCGTCGAGCGCCCCCGTGTAGGCGTTCGCGGGCTGCGCTTGCGCCGGTGAAGCCAAAGCGACGGCGCCCAGGCCGGCCAGACCAAGTTGGCGGCGGGTCAGTTGATCGGACATGTTACACATGCTACGCCAAATCACCCGGTCGCCTCGTGAAGTTGGTCAAACCACACAGCTACAATCGAGGGATGAATCGCGTGTATGCGGCCACCGCGCTGGGGTTCGCGGCCGTCCTGACGGCGTCGGCCCAGCCGCGCTGCGTGGAAATCGCAGTCAAAGACCCTTCCGGGCTGGCCGTCCCTCTGGCTCGGGTCTCCTCCGCGGGGAGCACGCGAACCACCAACGCCGAAGGGGTCGCCGAGCTCTGCTCGCCGGGGCCGAGCGTGCGCGTCGTGGTCAGCGGCTTTGCCGCCGTCGATCGTCCCTTGCCCGCCGACGCCGCGCGGTTGGAAATCGAGCTCGGAGATCTCGCCCCAGCCGCCTCCACCATCGTCGTCACCGGCGCGCCCGAACCCCGCACCCTGGCCGAGACCGACCGCAGTCTGACCGTGCTGAAGGTCGAAGACCGCGACACTGTCTCGTGGTCCTTCGCCGACCTCATTAAGCAGGATTCTTCGGTCCACGTCCGCGAGCGCGGGCCGGACGGCGCCCAGGCGGATCTATCCATCCGCGGGTCGGGCTTTGACCAGGTGCTGGTGCTCATCAACGGCCTGCGCATGAGCGACGCCCAGACCGGCCACCACGCCATGAATCTGCCCCTACCGCTGGAGGCCGTCGAGCAGGTCGAAATTCTGCACGGCTCCGGCGCCACGCTCTACGGCTCCGACGCCATCGGCGGCACAATGAACTTCGTCACCAAGAAGCCCGAGAGCGCCGAGCTGCGGCTGATGGGCGGTCTCGGCGAGTTTGGGTGGAACCGATCGGCCGTCAACGGCGCGTTGCGGCGTGGCATATGGACCGGAACGTTCGCGCTCGCCCGGGATTTCTCCACCGGCTTCATGGAAGGCCGCGACTTCCGCAACGTCGCATTCTCGACGCAGTCCTACTTCGACACCTCGGCCGGCACAACAAGCGTCCTGTTCGCAGCCAACGACCGGCCCTTTGGAGCCAATGGTTTCTACGGGCCCTGGGACTCCTGGGAGCAAACCGGTACGCAATTCCTCTCGGTGAGCCAGTCGTTGGGACGCAGCTCCGGCGTGCAGCACCGCATGCAGTTCGGCTATCGGCGCCACACCGACCACTTCATCCTCTTCCGCTTCCGGCCGGAAGTTTTCCAAAACGAGCACCTGCTGGAAACCTGGCAGGGCGGCTATACGGCCACCGGCGATTGGACCTCGCGCATCCGCTGGTCGGCCGGAGCGCAGTACGTGGCTGAGGACATCGACAGCACAAACCTGGGCGAGCGGCTGCGGCACAGGGCGGCGCTGTTCGGGGTCCTGGACATGCGGCCGACCGACAAGATGACCCTCTCCGTCGGCCTGCGCGAGGAGGCTTGGCGGCGCGGTAAGATCCAGACCAGCCCGTCGGCGTCGGCCGGCTACTGGCTCGGCGGCGGCTTTAAGGCGCGCGGACAGCTTGGCGTGGCCTTCCGCGTACCGACGTTTACGGACCTGTATTACAGCGACCCGGCCACCGTCGGCAACCCCGACCTGCGCCCCGAACAGGCCCTCAACTTCGAGGGCGGGCTGGACTGGTACGGCCGCGGCGGCACGACCGTCAAGGCGACCGTCTTCCGCCGTCTGGAGGACAACACCATCGACTACGTGCGCGACCCTGGTGCGACGCGCTTCCAAGCTCGCAATTTCCAAAACCTCGACTTCACCGGCGGTGAGATTGAAGTCCGCCATCGCTTCGCCCCAGTCGCCGAGGTTTGGGGGAACTACACGCGCATCTCGGCCTCGCGAAATCTCGACACCGACGCGGTTTCGCGCTACGTCTTTAACTTCCCCACACATCAGGCGACGATGGGTTACCGCGGGACGCTGGGCGGCGGGCTGTTGATCAAAACGCAGCTCGGCGTCTATGAGCGCACCTGGCAGTCAGCCAGGGCGCTGTGGGATGTGTCGATCGGCTGGAGCCGTGGCCCTTTCCGGCCATTCGTGCAGGCGACGAACTTGATGAACACCCAGCACCAGGCCTTTCAGGGCTTGGCGCAGCCGGGCCGCTGGTTGCGCGGCGGAATGGAATGGCGGATTCGCTGAAGCAACCGGCCGCGACCCGCCGACTTCAGCCGGCGGGTGACTAACCTCGTCCAGCCCCATCCCGTGTAGGATGACGGGTAACCATGCGACTGCTGCCGTACCTGCTATTCGCCGCCCTCTGCCACGCCCAGTCCCCCAGCTTCCAGCGCGGCGAGCTCCACGGACGCGACGCCTATATCCTCGAAAACGGCGTAATTCGCGTGGCCGCCCTGCGCGGCGCCGGCCACATCGCCGAGCTCCGCTTCCTCTCCGACGACCCGCGCCTGGCCGTCAACCCCATGCGCGTGCCGCACTTCCCCACCATCGAGCCCTGGCAGTACGATCCGGCCAAACATGACGCCGTCTACGGCGGCGGCACATCGAAAATCCTCCAATCCGGCTACATGGGCCATCTGCTCAACTTCCCCACCTTCGGGCCGCCGTCTCCCGCCGAAGCCGCCAACGGCCTGGGCAACCACGGCGAGGCCGTCGCCCGCGAGTGGAAGCTCGACCGCACCGAGGCCGACGAGAACCAGGTCGTGCTGTGGTACTCCGCTGATCTGCCCCAAACTCAGTACAAGGTCGGCCGCGCGCTCACCGTTCGCAAGGGCGAGCAGGTCGTCTATATCGAGGAGTGGGCCCAGAGCCTCGTCGACTACGACCGGCCGGCGATGTGGGTGCAGCATGTGACCTTCGGCGACCCCTTCGTCGAGCCCGGCAAGACCTTTCTGGACATGTCGGCGGTGAAGGGACAGGTTCGCGGCGGGGCCGACTCGACCAACTCGCTCGCCCCCGGCGAGGTCGTCTGGCCGGACGGTAAGGCCGCCGACGGCTCGGCCACCAGCCTGCGGCCGATGCAGCCCGCGCCGAACGCCGGGACCTACGTCGGCTATCTGATGGACCCGGATCGCGAGCTGAGCTGGTTCACCATGTACCACGAGGGCTACCGCGCACTCATCGGCTACATCTGGAGGACCGCCGACTTCCCCTGGATCGGCGATTGGCAGGAAAACGGCCGCAACAAAGGCGCCCCCTGGGACGGCAAAACCAAAGCGCGCGGCATGGAGCTCGGCACAACGCCCTTCGGGGGCGCCATGCAGCAAGTCGTCTCAGACGGGCCTCTGTATGACACGCCGACGCACCGCTGGATCGGCGGACGGCAGAAGGTCGAAACCGCCTATGTCGCCTTTCTCTTGGAAATCCCCGAAACCTTCCGAGGGGTGGCGGACGTCCAGGTTCAGAACAACGAGATTCTGGTGGTGGAGCGCGGCACGTCGCGACGCTTTCCGCTCCAGAGCGGAAAGAAATGGTGAGACGCGCCCTGATTGCAGCCCTTTTTCTGGCCGGTTCGCTGGCGGCGCAGGACCTGCGCCTGCTGGTGACGGCTTTTGACGAGAGGACGGGCGAGGCCTACACGGATCTCAAGGCCGAGAGCTTTGCCATTCAGGACAGCTCGACTCCGCTGCGAATCCTCGAAGCCGAGTACGTGCAAGACAACATGGACTTGATGCTGCTGGTCGACTCCAGCCGCGTCGGCCAGATCGTAACGCCGCTGGTGGGACCGCTGATTGAGCGGTTGCCCGAAGGCTCACAAATGGCGCTGGTCGGCTTTGACATGTCGGCGACGTTGGTGCAGGACTTCACTTCCAGCAAGGATCTGCTGCGGCGCGGCTGGGGCTCCATGCGCTACGGCAACAACCCGCGCATTCTCGACGCGCTTTACGCCGTTCTGGACGGCGGCTTTGAGAACACGACCGCCCGCCGCGTGGCCCTGGTGATCGCCGCCGGGGTGGAAGGCGCCAGCCGCACGCCGCCGGCCGACGTGCTGGAGCTCGCCCGCCGCCGGGGCGTGCAAATCCACTTCGCCTTCGTCGAGGGCGCCGATGCGCGGCTGATGCGGGACGTGGCCTCCGGCGCCGGCGGCGCTTGGTTCCACGCCAAGAAGCTCGACCTGACGCCGGACCAGTTGGCGGAGCGTGTCTACTCGGTCATCCAGGGGCGCTACGCCGTAAAGGCAGGCGGAGTGACCACGCTGGGCAACCGCTTG
>CAYOPA010000350.1:0-5943 GCA_964405625.1 uncultured Bryobacterales bacterium | reverse complement strand
CAGAACCCGGGTGACCCGGCAACTTTGACCTGGCGGACGGAGAACGCCACCCGCGTCACCTTGGTGAATGTGGGCGACGTGACCACGGACGGCTCGGCGACGGTCAACCCGGTCGGCCAGACCCTGTATACGCTCATCGCTTACGGCGAGAACAGTCAGGTACAGGCGACGGTCATCCTCGACGTCGAGAATGCCAACCGGGCGCCGATCGCCATTGCCGAAGTTCCGACGGCCATCCTGGTTCCGGCCGGGACGACGGTAGGGACGGGCACGCTGGTCGGATCGAAATCCTACGACCCCGACGGCGACCCGATCACCTACCTGTGGCGGAACATTGGACCGCTGCCGGTGACCATCGTGAATCCGACATCGGCCGATACGACCGTCCGCTTCGAGGGCGGCTTCGGACGCTACGAGTTCGAGCTGATGGTGACGGACGACAAGGGAGCGATGAGCTTCGATACCGGCGTCACGTTCTGGGTTGATCCGTAGAGATCGGCTCGCTGATTCAACAAATGCAACGGGCGGTCTTCGGGCCGCCCGTTTTCTTTTCCCACTTTTCGGATGGCGACGCCGGAGGCGATCCCTCGGTGCGGTGCGGGCCTCGATCCGCGGGGTGCGCCGGGCCGGCCTTGGCGCCTGCGTTACGAGGCCGCCGTGTAGGCTTCGTCGAGCAACTCCACCACGTGGAGCACCCGCCGCTTGCCTTTGCCGAATTTGCGGTCGCCGGCTTGCAGTTGCAACATGCAGCCCGGGTTCGCCGTCACGATGACCTCGGCTCCAGTGGAATCGATCATGCGCATCTTGTCTTCCAGCAGCGACATGGACATGTCGGTGTGCTGGATGTTGTAGACGCCGGCCGACCCGCAGCAGATCTCCGTTAGCGGCAGCTCGCGAAAGCGCAGGCCGGGGATCGCCTCCAGCAGCGTCCGGGGCGGGGTGCGGATTTTCTGGCCGTGGAGCAGGTGGCAGGAGTCCTGATAGGTCACCGTCAAGGGCGTTTCGGCGAAATTTCGATTGAGCTCGATCGAAGCCAGAAACTCAGTGACGTCTTTCAGCGTGTGGGAGAATTTCTCCGCCCTCGAATGCCAATCCTCGCCGGGCTCGAACAGCTCGGGGTATTCCTTGAGCACCGACCCGCAGCCGGCGGCGTTGGTGATCACGGCGTCGAACCCGCCGCCCTCGACCGCCGCGATGTTCAGCATCGCCTGGCGCCGCCCGGTCTCGCGCAGGCCGCGATGCACGTGGAGCGCGCCACAGCAAGCCTGATCGCCGGGCGCCACGACCTCGCAGCCGTTCTTTTGCAACACGCGAACCGTGGCCTCGTTCATGCGGGCGAAGGAGACGTTGGCGATGCAGCCCGCCAGGAACGCCACGCGATAGCGTTGCGGGCCTTCCGCCGGAAAAGTCTTGCCAATCTTGTCGAAATAGAACGGAAGCTCCGCCGGCGGCGCCAGCGACTCCACTGACTCCAAGTTGCCGAACAGCTTGAGCGCGCCCGACTTGCGCGTCAGCCATTGCAGACCGCTGCGCTGGTACAGCCAAGTGGAATAACCGGCGAGCCGCAGCAGTGCGGGGCTCAGCAGCACCCGCTCGTAGAGGAAGCTCTCCACAAGGCCCGGAGGCCGCTGCCGTGCGATCTGCGAACGCGCGGCCTCCACCAGCTTGCCGTATTCAACGCCGGACGGGCAAGCCGTCTCGCAGGCGCGGCAAGCCAGGCAGAGCTCAATGTGCGAAACGTAGTCGTCGTTGATTTCCAGCGTTCCGGCCGCCACTTGATTCATCTGGTAGATGCGTCCGCGCGGCGAATCCATCTCCAGGCCCAACTGGCGGTAGGTGGGACAGGCATTGAGGCAAAGGCCGCAATGCACGCATTTGTCCAAATCCGACTGCTGCGGGCTGTCAACGGTGCTTGCGGGACGGATCGAAACGGTAGCCATGAAGAAGCTCGAACCAGCCCCAAGTATAGCGAACGGACCACCTGTTTTCAGCCGAAGGAGCAGGCGTGGCGATGAGCGAGATGTGTGCGTCAAAACTGCTTGGTTTCTGTTAGAATCCTAGAGCAAAATGGGAAATGCTGGTGACATGCCTCTTTATTTCGAGCTAATATCGAGCTTCGGGCGAGATCCGGGAGGAAGTTGGCATGTCCGTTCGACTCGTTGAAGCCGAGCTGCGGTTGCAGTCTCAGATCCTCGAACAGGTTCACGACGCCGCGGTGGCGACCAACCTGGACGGTACGATCCTAAGTTGGAATCTCGCGGCCGAGCGCCTGTACGGCTACTCGGAGTCCGAGGCGCTTGGGTTGGGAATTGACATCCTTTCCCACTCCGAAGACCGCCTTTCGCTAGACGGCCATATGCGGGCGGCGTTGGCGTCGGGGGCGCACGATTTCGTGGGCCGCTTTCGGCATCGCAGCGGGGCGGTCGTTCATGCGGAGGTGCGCCTCTCTGTGTTTCGCGATGAACGGCGCAACCCGATCGGCATTGTGAGCTGCTCGCACGATGTGACTCGCCGTGTCGAGCAGGAGGCGGAACTGCAGTTGCAGTCGCGCCTGCTTGAGAGCGTGGGAGAGGCTGTGTTCTTCACCGACCGCGACGGCGCTATCGTCTTCGCCAATCCGGCGGCGAGCGCGATATTTCTGCCTGGCGCGGAACGCTTGGCCGGGAAGTCCGTCCGCGACCTGCTGGCCGGCCCTCGGTCCGGCGCGGCGCCACCGGACTGGGAGAGGATCCAGCTTGCGCTGCGCTCGCAAGGGGACTGGCACGGCGATCTCGATTGCGTCCGCGCGAACGGCGAGCGCCTCGCCTGCTCGGTTTCCGTCGGCGAAATCGTGGCTCCGGGGGCGGTGGGTTGGGTTTGGGTTTTACGGGACATCACCGAACGGAAGTGCGCGGAAGCGGCGCTTCGGAGCAGGGAGCAGTTGTTTCACACCATCGCCGAAAAAGCGCCGGTCACGGTGTGGACCTCGGACGCCGCCGGGTCGTGTGAGTACGTCAATACGGCTTGGCGAAACCAGTGGGGGCTTTCAGTGGATGAGGCCCGCCAGGGAAAGTGGCGCGACTTTATTACGGCGGACACTTTGCCGTTGGTGGAAGCGACGTTCGCCAAAGCTGTCCGTGACAAGCAGCCGTTCTCGATGGAGTACCGCATGCTGAACAGACACGGCGAGGAGCGCGTGGCGCTCTCGCACGGAGCGCCGCGCTGGAACGGAGCGGGGTTTAATGGGTTCGTTGGCTCCACCACCGATATCACTGAAATTCGCCATGCCGAAGCTGAGCGGCGGCTGGATCGACGCGACGAGAGCGCCCAGCGGCTGGAGAGCTTGGGCGTGCTGGCCGGCGGCATCGCTCACGATTTCAATAACCTCTTGGTCTCAATTCTGGGATTCACCGAGATGGCGATCGAGGATCTGCCTTCGGATCACAGCGCCCGCGCCAGCATTGAGCAGGTGGAGGTTGCCGCCCGCCGCGCCGCCGAGCTCACCCAGCAGATCCTTACATTCTCCGGCCGAGCCCGACCGCGGACCCGTGCGGTCAATCTCGGCTCGATCCTGGTGGAGATGGTGCAACTTCTGGAGCGCAGCTTCACCGGTCGCGCGCGGCTCGAGGCAGACTTCACTACGCCGACGCCTGACATTGACGGCGACCCGTCGCAGATCCGCCAAGTGGCGATGAATCTGCTGCTCAACGCCGCCGATGCGGCCGATGGGCCCACTGGCGAGGTCCACGTGCGGCTGGTTCCCGTTCAGGTCGAACAGGCTCCAGCGCAAGCCGCCGTGACTCCCGTGCCGCCTCGGCCCGGCTCGTATGTCTGCTTGGAGGTCAGCGACAACGGCCGAGGGATGAGTGAGGAGACGCAGCGCAAAATCTTCGATCCGTTCTTTACCACCAAGCCGGCTGGACGCGGACTGGGGCTGGCATCGACGCTCGGCATTGTCCGAAGCCATCGGGGCGGTATCGAGGTCGAGTCGGCGCCCGGCCGCGGCGCGCGCTTTCGCGTCTACTTTCCCGTGGCCGCAGCCGTGTCTCAGGACCTGGCGCTCGGTGACGCGTCCTCGAATCATGAGCAGCGGCACAATCGAGCGCTGCGCCTGCTGCTGGTCGATGACGACGAGGCGGCTCGTAAGACGTTGACCAACCTGTTGCATCGGCAGGGCCACTCGATCCATCCGGCGACGGACCGAAGCGAGGCGCTGGCCGTGCTTCAACAGGATCCCGATGGATTCGATCTGATCCTGTTTGACCTGATGATGCCGGGGATGGCCGCCGAGGAGGCGTTGTGGCGGTTCAAGGACATCAGCCCGCGGACCCCGGTGCTGCTGGCGAGCGGCTACAGCGCCGAGTCCCTCCGGGATAGCCTGGACGGTCGATTCGGGGATGGCTTTCTGCGGAAGCCCTTCCGCCGCGAGGAGCTGCTGGCCGCCATCGCCGAGCTGACGCGCGACGGCAAAGTCGGCGCGTCAGCAAGCGCCGCTTGACTTCATGCCCCTCCGGGCGGTACACCCGGGCGATGCAACGTCGCGAATTTCTCCGCCTTGGTTCCCTGGCCGCCGCCGGGTCGGTCGCAGCTCCGCTCGCCTTTCCCCAGGTTGAAGACAACCTGAAGATCACCGGAGTGCGCATCGTGAAGATGCGTCCGAAGCGCCCGGTCCCGGCGTACGAGCCGTCGCCGGACGCTTGGTCGACGATGGGAGTGGAGGTTGCCAACCCGGTTTCGATCTACCCCAAATACAAGCCGATGCGCAGCCTGTTTCGGCCGGCGGGCGGACGCGTGGGCGATTTTTGGGTGGAGATCACGACCGACAAGGGCGTCAAGGGCTACGGTACGGGCGGTCCCGCCGGGGAGGTCATCGTCGAGGACCACCTGACGAAGTTGCTGATGGGCGAAAACGCCCTCGACATCGAGCGGCTGTGGGACATCATGTGGCGTTCGACGATGTCATACGGGCGCAAGGGCGTCACCGCCAACGCGATTTCGGCCGTCGATCTAGCGCTGTGGGACATTGCGGGCAAGGCCTGGGGGCTGCCTGTGTGGCGTCTGTTGGGTGGCCGAATCCACCCGCGCATTCCGGCCTATTGCACCGGCAACGACATTGAACAGCACGTGGAGTTTGGCTACACGCGACTCAAGCTGGCCCTGCCGCATGGTCCGGCTGACGGGCGCGAGGGGATGAAGAAGAACATCGAGTTGGTGAAGCGCGCACGGGCCGCCCTGGGGACCGAGGGCGAGATCATGATGGACTGCTGGATGGCGCTGACCGAGCGCTATACGCTAGAGCTGGCCGAGGCGCTGGAGCCGTATCGCATTTATTGGATTGAAGAGCCGCTGCCGCCGGACGATTTCGAAGGCCATACGCGGCTGCGCGACCTGATCACCTCGACGCGAATCGTGACCGGCGAGCACCTGTACACGCGGTACGACTTTCGGCAATTGCTGCGGGTGAACGGCGCGGAGATCTGGCAGCCGGACATCCACTGGTGCGGCGGGATGAGCGAGCTGATCAAGATCGGCCACATGGCGGCGGCGCATGACATCCCGGTGATCCCGCACGGCGGCGGCGCCCGCGACTCGGTCCACTTTATCTACGCCACCGCCAACAGCCCGTGGGCGGAGATGTTCATGCCGGCGCCGGGCGGCCCCGACATCGTCTACAAGCGGTACGAAGAGGACAACATGCTGACGCGCGGCCCGGAAGGGGTTTACACGCGGCCTTCGGACGGGCCGGGGTTCGGGTTTGCGCTCGAGCCGGCGTAGGGGGCGGCCGGGAGGCCGCCCGAAACCGCACGATCTCCCTACGTCAACAGGCTCTGGGCGGGCTTCCGCCCACCCCTTGTATGTTGAAACAGACCGCTCATCATCAACAACATACACCCTCCGCCCCGACTCCCAAAGAGGCCGTTTGCGTCGGGATCGACAGCACAAGGCGCTCGGCAAGTGGGCCAA
>CAYOPA010000349.1:0-5968 GCA_964405625.1 uncultured Bryobacterales bacterium | reverse complement strand
TTTTCTTTGCGGTCGCCATAATCCACCTACAGTTCCACGCGCTCGATCCTTCGCACAAGTACAAAGACCGACAAAAGCGCCAGCAGCGGCATCACGCCTGCCGCCAGAAACACCGGAGTATACGAAAAAGCGTCGACAACCATTCCAGTCGCGACCATCAAAACCATGTTCATCAGGCCTTCGCCCACGCCGGTGACTCCGGTCAGGCGGGCCAACGTCTTTTCTGCAAACAGATCCGTCAACATGCCGATGTGTGTCGCGGCCAGCATAGCAACACCGGCGGTCGCCATTGATATCGCCAGCAGGGCGCCGGCCGAAGTTTTTGCCAACGGCACCGCCAGACTGCACGAAGCCAGCGCGGCGCCGCTGACGAAAGCCGTCTTGCGGGCGCGGTCCGCAGACATGCCCCGGCGCATCAGCGAACTCGAAAGCCCGCCGCCCACCACGTTGCCCAGCCCGGCGGAGAGATACGGCGCCCAGGCCGTCATCCCGATCTCCTCCATGCTGAAGTGGCGCTCACGCTTGAGATACTCCGGCAACCAGTACCAATAGAAATGCACAACCGGACCCGCCAGCGCTCGCACCGACACCGCGCCCCACACCTGCCGGGCTCGAAACAGCCGCCCGATCGACAGGTGCGACACCGGCGGCCGTGCGCCTCCCGGCCCCACCGGCTGCGCGACGGCCGGGCGGTCCCGGTAAAACCGCAGCCACGGAATCAGCCACAGCAACCCCAGCAGGCTCGGAATCACAAACGTCCAGCGCCAGCCCACCGCCAGCCCCAGCGGCACAATCAGAAGCGGGGCCAACGCCGCCCCGGCGAGCGTGCCGGAGTTGAAGATCCCTCCCGCCAGCGCCCGCTCATGCGGCGGAAACCACTGCGAGATCGCCTTGATGCCGCCGGAATAGTTGCCGCACTCGCCCGCTCCCAACAAAAAGCGGAAGAAGCTCAGTTGCCCCACATTCTGCGCCAGCGCATGCAGCGCGTTCGCCGCCGACCACCACGCCATGATCACAGCCAAACCGATACGGGCGCCGAATCGGTCCAAAAAGTGCCCGGCGGGCAGTTGAAACAGCGTCAGCCCCAGCAGGAAGAAGAACAGGATGTACGAGTACTCCGTGTTGCTCAGTGAGAGCTCGTCTCGGATCAGCGGCGCCATCAGCGAGAGCACTTGCCGGTCCAGCAGGTTGATCGCGATGGACAGAAACAGCAGCAGGAGCGCCCACCAGCGTTTTGGCGAAATAGGCGGGATGGAGAGCGCCGCGGGTGGAGTATCTGGCGCGGACACGAAGCTCAGAACATCGTAGCCGATTTTCGTGGTAGCTGGTAAGCTCACGGGTTTGAGCCTCGATCGTCATTCGCTGTTAACCCTGCCCGTCGAAGAGCTCCGCCGCCGCGCGCATACTCCTTTTGAGCTGCTGCCGGACGCCGACGCGCTGCTCGATCACTTCGCCGAATCCATCGCCGCCGTGATCCGGGAGCGCAACAACCGCGGCGAGCCGACCCGCCTGATTCTGCCGGTCGGCCCGACCCGGCACTACGCCCGGCTGGTCGAGATCACCAACCGCGAGCGCCTCTCTTGGAAAAACGTCTGGGCTTTCCAGATGGACGAGTTTCTGGATTGGCAGGGCCGGCCGATCTCCACGGAGCACCCGCTTAGCTTTACCGGCTTCATGGAGCGCGAGCTGTTTGGCCGGATCGCCCCTGAGCTGACCGTCCCTCCGGCGCAGCGGCAGGTCCCGGACCCGTTCCGGCCCGACGCCATCAGCGAAAGGATGCGCGCGGTCGGCGGCGTGGATGTTTGCTTCGGCGGCGTTGGCTACCACGGGCACGTGGCCTTCAACGAGCCGCCGCTGTCTCGCTGGCACGCCGTCAGCGTGGAGCAGCTACGGGGCTCGTTGACGCGCGTGGTGACGTTGGGTGCGGATTCGATTGTGGTGCAGAGCATCCACTGCACGGGCGGCGATCCGCAGGCCGTCCCGCCGATGGCCGTGACGTTGGGGATGCGGGACATCCTGGCGGCGCGCAAGATCCGGCTCTACCTGGCGGCTGGGGAGCGGCATCGGGCGATCTTTCGGACGACGGTGGCCGCCGAGCCGACCGTCTTTTGGCCTTCGACGCTAGTCGCGGGACACCCCGATGCGGTGGTGCTTACCACTGCGCAAACCGCTGAGCCGATTGAGCCTGGGTTGGCCTAAATTCAGCGTCCGGCGCTGCTACTATACAGAGCGAATGCTGTCGCGATACTGCGTCTTTGCGCTCTTGCTCTGCGCTCCAATTGTGGGAGCCCAGGCCGATCCCCTGGCCACCAGCGACAACCTGATCGACCAGCACGTCTGGCGCAAACTCCAGGCCAACGGCGTTCCGCACGCGCCGCTTTCCTCAGACGAGGAGTTTTTGCGGCGCGTTTATCTGGATCTGGCGGGCAAACTGCCTGAGCCGGCGGAGGTGACGAAGTTTCTCGCCGACGCCTCTCCCGACAAGCGCGACGCCCTGATCGATTCGCTCTTCCCGCCGCTGCCCAAGGTCGGACTGCGGTCGAAGTTCGACTATCCATTGATCGACCGCTGGACGTTCTATTTCGGCGACCTGTTCAAGAACGGGCAGTTGCTCGAGAACGGCATCAACGTGCTGCGCGAGCACACCTATAAATCGTTAGTCCTGAACGTCCCGTACGACGAGTTTGTGCGCGAGCTGATTACGGCTTCGGCGGTCTCGACCTGGGCTGACGGCGCGGCGAATATGATCGCGCGATGGCATGTGTTTGAGTTTGACGGCTACATCATCAACCACGAGGACACCTGCGACGAGATCGCCATCAATACCTCAAAAATGTTTCTGGGCGTGAACCTGGAGTGCGTTTCGTGCCACGACGGCGCCGGGCATTTGGAGAAGGTGAACCTGGGGTTGGCCAAGCGCAAGCGGGACGACGTCTGGCGGCAGGCGGCGTTTTTTGCCGACACCTACATTGCGCCGACCTTCGGCCGCAGCCCGCAGTTCAGCGTCAAGGACCAGCCGCTGGGCTACGACATCAGCACCAAGAGCGCGCTGCGGCCAAACCGCTACAAGGCCGACCTCACGCCCACGTTCTTCCTCAACGGCGGTCAGCCTTTGCCCGGCGAGAAGCCGCGCGATGCCTACGCCCGACTGCTGACGGCGGATCGCCAGTTCGCGCGCGCCACGGTCAACCTGTTCTGGACTGAGATCGTCGGCGAAGGCTTCATCGAGCACCCATTCGCGTTTGATCTGGCGCGCCAAGACCCCAAGAAGCCCCCGCCGGCGCCGTGGACCGTCCAGCCCAGCCACCCCGAGCTGCTCGACGCGCTGGCCGTCGCCTTCGAGGAAAGCGGCTACGACCTGCGCTGGCTGATGAAGACGATCACCAAGTCCAAGACCTACCAGCTCTCGTCGGAGATGGAGGTCGAATGGAAGCCGGAGTACGAAGGCCACTTCGCGCGGCGCAAGCTGCGGCGGTTGTCGGCGGAACAGCTTTTTGACGCCGTGGCCGACGCGGCGCAAGTCTACCGTGACATCGCCATCCGCTACGACTACCGCAAGGCCAAGCGCCTGATGGGGATTTATTCGCCGCAGGACCTGGATCGCTCCGGCCCGGAAAATCGTGATTTGGGCAACGCGGCGGCCGAGTTTGGCCAATGTGACCGCTACACCCGCGAGGCGACCAGGGACGCCACGATGTCGCAGGCGGCGTTGCTGCTCAACGGTACGGTGCTCAAGAACTGGGTGAAGGTCCAAAAGGGCGGGCGGCTGGAAAAACTATTGCGCGCCGACCCGCCCAAGCCCAACGACGCGATTGTGGAGGAGCTCTACGTGGCGGCGCTGTCGCGCCCGCCGTCGATTGACGAAAAAGAGATCGCCTCCGCGCAGCTCGCCCGCTATCGCGACGCAGGCGCCGAGGACGTGTTGTGGGCGCTGGTCAATAGCCTGGAGTTCCTTTTCTACTGATGCCGCCGCCATACCCCACCCTCACGCGCCGCGAGCTGTTTCGCCTGGGAGCGCTCACGGTCTCCGGCTTTGAGCTGCTGCCGTTTATCGGGCCGCGCAACGTGCGCGCCTCGTCGTCGGTCACGCCCAGGGGGCAGGCGGACAGCGTCATCTTTATCAATCTACGTGGCGGCCCGGCGCAGATGGACACGTTTGACGCCAAGCCGGACAAGCAGCGTCCCGAAGACTTCGACATGCGGACCACGCCGCAGGGCTACCTGTGGCCCTACGGCCTGATGCCGAAGCTGGCCAAGCGGCTCGATGATCTATGCATCCTGCGCTCGATGGAAGCCTGGGACACGGTTCACTCGCGGGCTCAGTTCTATCTACAGACCGGACATCACCCCAGCCCGGCGCGCAATGAGGAGATGCCGTCGATCGGCTCCGTGGTTTCGTATGAGTCGCTCGCCGCACGGCGGGAGTCGGACTTTCTGCCGACCTTCGTGGCGATGAATTACGACGCGAAGACGATGTACGGCCCGATGGTGAAAGAGGGCCATCTGCCGGTGGAGCATGCGCCGCTGACGCTCGATCTGGAGCGCGGCGAGCTGCCGTTTGTATTGGATGAGAAGGACCGGCCCAACTTCGACCGCCGCTGGGAGCTGCTGCGGAAGCTCGACCACAAGCGACGCCGGCTCGATTCCCCGGCGTCGCAGCGGGCGCACGCGGAGTTCGCCGCTTATGGCGATGGCGTCCGGCGGATGATGGCGAACAAAGGGCTGCGGGACCTGCTGGAGATCTCCGATGCGGACCATCAGCGCTACGGGGCCACTGCGTTTGGGGATTCTTGCATCCTGGCGCGCAATGCGGTCGCGGCCGACGCCGGCACGCGCTTCATCATGCTGACGCACAAGGACTGGGACCACCACGGCAACATCTACAAGCCCGGCGCCGGGCTCTACGCACTGTGCCCGGAGCTGGACAACGCCTTCGCGCCGCTACTGGAGGACCTGAAGTCGATCCGCAAGCCGGACGGCTCCACGCAGCTCGACCACACGCTGGTGGTGGCGGTGGGGGAATTCGGACGCACGCCGGGCGAGCTGACGCTGACCGGGGGCAGGGAACACTACGCCGGCGCCATGAACGCGCTGTTCGCAGGCGCCGGCGTGCTGGGGGGACGCGCCATCGGCGGCACCGACGCCCTGGCCGCCAAAGTGACCGATCCGGGCTGGTCGCCGAGCCGCCCGATCTACGTGGAAGACGTCGCGGCAAGCATCTACTCGGCGCTGGGTATCGACTGGACCAAACGCCTGACAGGCATGCCTTCGGGCCGCGACTACGTTTACGTCGACCCGGCGGCGGGCTCGGGTTATTATCAGTTCCAGGAGATCGGCGAGTTATACTCCTGAGCCCTTCCGGAGGGTCTGCCGGCCGCCCCTTGCATGACTTCTACCTGTAGAAGTACTAGAACTATTCAGTGAAATGGATAGGGTGCGCCTTTGCTCCATATGTGCTCTGCTGAAGGAGTAGGCCTGCGTGGCCGTAGGTCTGGCTAGACGGCCCCGTGCGCCGTCCCCCTTCAGTAAAGTGGAGATTCACTGCGGAATGATTCGAATGAACACTTTTTTGCGGAGCCGAGTATGGCTCTTGCTGTTCCTGTTTTCCTTGGTTCCCGGCCAGGCTGCGGCGCAGCAGATTGAGGCCAAGTATCGAGTGAACAACGACTGGTCGTCCGGCTTCGTGGCCGAGGTCGAAATCACCAACCTGGGCTCGACGCCGATCTCCGGCTGGACGCTGGAGTACGACCTCGGCGGCGGACTGGTGAGCCTGTGGAACGGGAACTACACTAAAAACCAGACCCACTACCGGGTCCAGGACCTGGGCTGGAACGGCAACCTGCCGCCGGGCGGCTCCGCCAAGTTCGGTTTTCAGATTTCGTATTCCGGAGCGCGGCCGGAGCCTTCGCAGTGCGTCTTCAACGGCCGTTCGTGCGCCTTCACCGGCGATGTGCTGAACGCCGAGCCG
>CAYOPA010000348.1:0-5984 GCA_964405625.1 uncultured Bryobacterales bacterium | reverse complement strand
CCCTCGACCTCTTCCATGCCATGGAAGCGCGCTCCCAACTGCGCCACAGGCCCCCGTTGCCGCTGACTTTTCGATCATACCACGGCCGAAGCCTGAGCAGACGTCACCGTCTTGTCCAATACCAGATGAGCCTGGAGAGAAGGGCGACTCCAACACAAGCTGAGCCTTGAGGAGCGGACGGGAGGGGCGCAAGCTGGAGAAGCTGCGGGCGATGGCAGCCGCCGTGCAGCAATCCGAATCACTCGACCTGAATCAGATCCAAACCTTCCTCGCCGGCTGCAAAGCCGTGGCCTTCACTGTCGAGTCGCGGGCCGCCAAGTACGCGCTCGTCGACGCCGTGCTGCGGCGCCATCACTACGCCGAGCAGTCTCGCTCGACCAAGGCGATGTCGGAGCATGAATTGAATCTGCTGCGGCAGCGCGGGCTGGCCGCTCGGGACTCGAAAGCTCGACGCGGAGAATTGCGCTTTGCCTTGCCGCCAGGCTATTGCTGGACCGAGCTGGGACAGATCGAAATGGATCCTGACGAACGCGTGGCTGATGCCATCCGAATGGTCTTTCGAAAGTTTCGGGAGCTCGCGTCGGACCCCGCGAGACAGGCTCAGTGGCGAGCGTTCCCGCGACGGAACCGCTTTACCGAACGAGCCGGCGGCTTGTCGGCGCTGGTGTCTGAAGTGGCGCACTTTGTATTGGCCCCTCTCCATGCCGCCGCGCGTCGCGAGCAGTTCGAGGCCGAGTGGACGCCCGGCGGACCGTGGATGTGACCGGGCTCCGACACCAGGTCGCCTAGACTGACGTTATGTCGAGGACGCCGAGAGGGACGGGGCCGCTCAAGCGTCCGAGGAAGGGCGGCTGCTGGTTCTTCTACCTCGACCAGCGGCGCGCCTTCACACCCTACCAGAACCAGGCGGATGCAGAAGCTTGGCGACAACGACACCTCGCTGAAACCGCCGTGCGCGCAGAGATCGCCCGGACGGAGAATTGCACCGTCGGCGAGCTACCGCGGATAGTCGAAGACGACCACGCAAGCCACAACGAGCGCTCGATCGCTTCGGAACCGCCTGAAGCGCATACGCGCGAAGCTTGAAGAAGACGTGCGCGGCCCCTGCAAGCGTGAACCGCATCTGGAGGTCCTCTTTCAACCGTTCCAGCGCGAGGAGTCGCTCTTGGAACTTGTTCGCCGCTGCTATTCGCGTAGGCAAGGGCCGGCGAGATGAATGGGCGGCGCTTGCGAACCCCGAGCGTTTAGAGAAAGCCGAAACGATGCGCCCAGGCCCGATCGAAAACGCCGCAACGAGCACGTTTGCTTCGAACGCGACGTCGAGCGCGTCTTTCTATCGCTCGCCCGCCACGACCACTTGGTACGAATACCCCTGCTCGGTGAGAAACAACTTGCGGTGATGAGCGAATTCCTCCTCGCGCGTATCACGCGACACCAGCGTGAAGAAATGCGCGCCGCGGCCGTCCGCCTTGGGCCGCAGGATGCGGCCGAGCCGCTGCGCCTCCTCCTGCCGCGACCCGAACGCGCCCGAAACCTGAATGAGCACGTCGGCTTCGGGCAGATCGATAGCGAAGTTCCCCACCTTGGAGAGAACCAGACAGTGCAGCTCGTTGCGGCGGAAGCGCTCGTAGATCGATTCCCGTTCCGCTTGCGGCGTCTTGCCGGTGATCAGCGGCGCGTCAATCTCTCGGGCGATGGCCTCGACCTGGGCCACGTACCCGCCCATGACGAGAATACGCGCCTCCGGATAGGCGGCCAGGAGCTCGCGCAAGCGGTTCACCTTCGCCGGATTCTCCGCCGCAATGCGGAATTGGGATCGCCGGTCCGCGAGAGCATATTCCATCCGGCGCCCGGCGTCCATGGGGATCCGCTCTTCGACGCAGGTCGCCGCGGCGATCCAGGCCCGCTGTTCCAGGTCCTTCCACGGCACATCGAAGCGCTTCGGCCCGATCAGGGCGAATACGTCTTCCTCGCGGCCGTCCTCCCGCACGAGCGTGGCGGTGAGGCCCAGGCGCCGCCGTGCTTGCAGATCCGCGGTGGCGCGAAAAACCGGGGCCGGCAGCAGGTGCACCTCGTCATAGATGATCAGCCCCCAGGAGCGCATCCGGAACAGCTCGAGGTGCGGGAATTCGGCCTCGCGATCAGCGCGCCACGTCAGAATCTGATAGGTCGCCATGGTCACCGGCCCGGCCTCTTTTCGTTCGCCGGTGTACTCGGCGATGTCGCCGGGACGGAGCGTCGTCTTGTCCAGGAGCTCGCGCCGCCATTGCCGGACCGCGGTCACGCTGGTGGTGAGCACCAGCGTGGTCTGTCCCACCCGTTCCATCGCCGCCATCCCGACAATGGTCTTGCCCGCGCCGCAAGGCAGAACGACGACCCCGCTGCCGCCGCGCTCCGATCCGGCCAGGTAGAAAGCGTCGGCTGCTTCGCGTTGGTAATCGCGCACCGCGAACCCCGCCCTTTCTCGCAGCCGAACCGGGAGCGGTTCGCCCGCCACATAACCCGCCACGTCTTCGGCAGGAAAACCCGCCGCGATCAGCGCCTGTTTGAGGACGCCGCGCCGGCCCGGGTCGACGCGGAAGCTGACTCCATCGATGCGCATGCCCAGAAAGGGACTCGTCGCGCGGTCGCGGGCCAGGCGTTCGGCCGTCGCATTGTCCGAGCAGGTGCAGCGCAGCCAGTCGCCATCGCGCGTAATGACGACGCGTCCGTAACGCGCCGCAAGCTCGAGGACCTCCTGCTCGACGCCCGGGGGCACGGCGTAGCGGGCGTGCTCACGCAGCGCTTCCACCATCCGGGCCCCAGGGAGACCGGCCGCGCGCGCGTTCCAGATTGACAACGGCGTCAAGCGAAACGTATGGACGTGCTCCGGGCTCTTGATGAGCTCGGCAAAGGGCGCCAGCGCGGCCCTCGCTTCGCCGGCGCGGGGAGCGTGAGTGTCCAGCAGGATACTGGAATCGCTCTGCACGATGAGCGCGTTGTCCGGTATGGGCGGCATTCGCTCACGCCCCGCCCGCCCGGGGGCGCGTCACTCCCGTGGACAACACGTAGCCGGCGTTCCGCAAGGCGCGACGGAACGCCGCCTCCGAAGCGGCCGGCACCACCAGGCTCCGCTCGCCGGCCCGCAAGCAATGCTTGCGAGTCCTGGCGTCGTTGGCAATCAGAGCTGCAAGCGCGGAATCGGCGCACTCGATGAGGCGGGCAAACCCCCGGTCGTGAACCTTCGTGCATCGTTCGGCGACGTCGTCGAGAAGGCGCGTCACAGTGTCCGGGATCGCCCCGTCGCTTCGCGCCGTCAGAAATTCGCGACACTCTTCCACCGGCCTTCCTTCCTCGACCGCGGCGAGGAGCTTGCGCGCCTCGAGCCGCCAGACGAAGTCGGAAACCGGAACGGCCCAGGCATTCAGAGCCAGCCGGTCGCTCTGCTCCAGGCCGGGGCCGGCCGCCGCGATCTCCAGGTTCGGCAGAATCAGGAGAACCGGCTTCTCCTCCACCGCCGCAGGCTGGTAATCCGACTCAATGTCCAGGCACCAGGCGCCGAGCGCCGTAATGCGGAAAAACATCAGCCCGTCGTAGCGGCTCAAGAACAGGAGATCGTCCGCTCCCCACATATCCCGATAGTCGCGGCGGGCGCCGGCGGGCGGGATCAGCGCGACGTCAATGATGCCGAGCGTCGCGGCGTACTCCAGCAGCAAGGCGAGCACGTAACGCTGGTCGAGGATTCGTTCGCTGCCGTCATAGCCGAGCGAGCCGTACTGCGGATCGGAAATATAGAGGTCCCAAGCGTTGCGAGTGACGGAGAAGTCACTGCCGGAAGCTTGCAGGTAGCGGATGAGCTCATCCGCGGCGATCCATTTCGCGGGCGGACATTCAGCCAGGCAGACGTCAACGGCGTCCCGCCGCGGGGATACGGCGGTGAGTCCGCGCTTTCCCTTCCCGTTTTGCCCCTTGACGCAGTCGATGCGCGCCAACTCGTCGAACTTCGTCGTGCTCAACCATTTGTTCCACAGTGTCCGAATCGTCGCCGCGGCCGGTTCGGAGAGCGCCTTGCGTCCCGCTTTGGTCAATTGCAGCCGTGTCCCCGAAAGCTGGGCGAGCCCGCCCGCCTGAATCAGCAGCGGCCAAGCGAAGGCGCGGATCGGCCCGGCGTTGTCGTCATCCCGTTTGCTCTTTCCCTGCACGCGCGGGTAGAAATCGCCGCCATCGAGGAGCGCCGTGATCGCTTCCACGGTCGCGGCGGAGGGTCTGCGCGTCTTGTCGCTCACCGCCACTTTTCCCGCGTCGACCAAGCGCAGAACGGAGAGCAACTCACGCTGGGCCGCCCGCTCGGTTTCATGCACGGTGAGTGGAACCGGCTCTGTCCCCTTCTCCCTGTTCCGCTGGTTAGGATGCCACCGCTCAAAAGGGCGATCGTAGTGGGAGGGGAGCTCATCGAACGCGCTGATCTCCAGCGCGCGAGGCTCCGGCACGAAGGCTTTGAGTCGCGTCTTGAGATCGGCAGGCATCCTGTTTCCGTAGAAGAAAAAACACAGGGCCGAAGGCTTTCCGTGATAGCGGAAGCTGTCCCCTCCTGATCCCCAGTCCGGATCTTCTCCATACTTGGCGCGAAACCGCGCGGCGTCGAACCAGGACGAATCGGCGTGAACCACCTCGGCCACGGCCGCTTGCTGCAATTCGTCGAGTCCCTGCCAAACCGTTCGCAGCCGCTCTCCCGCGAGATGGCGGACGATCACAGCAGCGATATCCGCCTTTCGGCTGGGCGGCTTTTCTCTGGTGAGTGCGGCGAGCTTCCTGAGATCGTCCGCCGTGCAGGCGCCGAGCGCCGATTCGAGAGTAGGGATTTCGGTGTCGTCGAGGTATCTCATGGCTCCTTAGCCCGGCTATTTTCCCACGTCACTTTGGCGCGAACGTCATCGATCAGAAACCGCGCGCCCTGGTTGTCCGAGGGGTTCAGCGAGAGCATGCGGTTGAAGATGCGCGCCGTCTCCTCGAACCGGCCGAGGCGCCACAGGCACAGCCCGAATCCGTTCATACAGCGGAGGAACGGCCGGTTGTCAATCCAGCCCCATGGCAGCACGCCGTCGAAGGCTTCCCCCAACGACAATTCGCCGATCCGAAATCCGGCCTCATAGTGGCGGATCGCATCCTTGGGCCGGCGATCAAATGCCAGGTTGCCGAGATGCGCGTGGGCATCCAGGCAGCGAAGATCCTCTTGGCAAAGATCCATCAGAATTCTGAATGCCCCCTCCGCGTCGCCGGAGTCCTTGCAGTCGTTGGATTCCGTGATCGGGTCGGAAAACAGGTCGTCCGGGTCTGTTCCCGGCAGCACCTGCTCCATCTCGAGCTCCCGCCGCGGCCCCCGGGCGATAATCGGCTTGGCCCACTCCTCGATCGGTTCGCCTTCCTCGCCCCAGTAGTGCTCGCTCGGGTTCCATACGCCTCGGTCGTGAAGCTCGAGTGGGACGAGGCCCAGGGCGCCGGCCTCGATCCTGGTGGATTCGATCACCCCGGACATGTACGCGGCTCGGGCGTAGGTCCACTGCTTGCGGGGCCGGACCAGGGCGATTTCGCCCGGAACCACGTCCCACAGGCGGCCGGCGCGGAGCGTGAACGTGCGGTCGTCTCCGAGCAGACGGCAGCGAGCAACCTTCTGCTTAACGGAGAGCACGACCATCTCGACCGGCCCGCTCGGATCGATGGAAACAGCATCGCCGGGCCGCCTCGCTGGAACCACAACTTCGTGGGCCGCTACCTCGTGTTTCCGGCCATCCAGACGCTTTCTCTTCACGGTTTGCCTCCCCGATACCGTTCACCCCAGCGCGCCTTCGCTCGCTCCAAGAACGACGGCTGGTCAGCACGCCTCGCGCCGGCCGCCAGGGACTCGAATCCCGAAATGAAGCTGGTCTTGCGGGAATGCGCGGCGCGCACTCGGCGCACGGTTTCCTCCCACTCGACGGCGAGGCCGGCCCGCTGATAGCAGTCGC
>CAYOPA010000347.1:3304-5998 GCA_964405625.1 uncultured Bryobacterales bacterium | reverse complement strand
GACGATCCCCACCGGCAGCCGCGACCGCCAAGGGTATTGCCCAGTGAGCAGGCCGTAGCGAGAGGGCGTACAGACCGACGACGCCGTGTGAGCGTCGGTAAAGCGCATGCCCTTGGCGGCCAGCGCGTCAATGCCGGGCGTGGGGACGCGGGAGCGCGGGTTGAACGATTGCGGGTCGCCGTAGCCCATGTCGTCGGCGAAGACGATCACCAGATTGGGCGGGCGCTGCTGGGCCTGAGCGGAGCAGACGGCAACAAGGGCGAGCGCGAGCAGGGCCGGAAGTCGCATGGGAAGGTCTCCAGTATAAGCGCTTGGCCGGAGGCTGACAGAATCGCTAAGCTGGTCCGGCTGATGTCAAATAACTTCAAAGCCGAGCTCGTCGGCTGCCTCGGACAGCCCGTCGCCGAAAACCCCACCGGCGTGATGCAGGAGGCCGCCTTCCGCGCCGCCGGTCTGGACTGGCGTTACCTCACCATCGAGGTAGCCCCCGAAAATCTGGCCGACGCCATGCGCGGCGCGCGCGCCTTCGGCATGCGCGGCCTGAACCTCACCATCCCGCACAAGGTGGCCGTGATCGAGCATCTCGACGATCTCAGCGAGGCGGCCCGCCTCATCGGCGCGGTCAATACCGTGGTGCGGCGGGGCGACCGCCTGATCGGCGACAACACCGACGGCAAGGGCTTTTTGCGCGGAATCCGGCAGGATGCGGGCGTCGATCCGGAAGGCAAGCGCGTGTTGCTGCTCGGCGCCGGGGGCGCGGCTCGGTCGGTGGCGGCGGAGTTTCTGCTTGCGGGGGCGGCGGAGGTGATCGTCGTCAACCGCACCGCCGAGCGCGGCGAAGCGATGGTAGGCGACCTGCGCCAATCCACCGGCGGCGCGATCCGCTTCGAGCCCTGGCGCGAGACCTACGCCGTCCCCGCGAGCATCGACATTCTGGTCAACGCCACCTCCATCGGCCTGTTCCCGGACGTGAGCGCCACGCCCGCCATCGACCTCTCGCATGCGGCCTGCTTGGTGGCCGACGCGGTCTTCAACCCGCCGGAGACCGGCCTACTCCGCATGGCGCGCGAGCGCGGTCTGCCGACGCTCGACGGTTTGTCGATGCTGGTCTACCAAGGCGTCATCGGCTTTCAGCTCTGGACCGGGCAAGACCCTGACGAAGCCGTGATGAAGCGGGCCCTGTCCGAGGCCCTGAACGTTGCATGATACAGCAGTCCGGCTACCAAACGGCGCGGATGAGCGTGACTGTCCCAATGACGCCCAGCAGCAAAGCGAAGCGCCGTTGCAGCTTCTCCGGTTTGGTTCGCAGTGCCAGGCGGGGGCCGATCTGAGCCCCTGCGAGGACAACCAGCCCGAGCAGCAACGAGGCCTGCCAATCGCCGGCAAGCGCGTCAACACGTCCGGCGAAGCCCGCCGCCGCCGTCAGCATCACCATAAAAGCCGTGGTGCCGCAGGCGATGTCGATCGGCATGGCAAAAACCACAATCAGCAGCGGCGTCTTCAAGAAACCTCCGGCAGTGCCCGTGAGCCCGCTGAGCAGGCCGATGGCGGCGACGGCGGGCAGACCGATCAGCATGTTTGCCGTATAGGATCGGCCGGAGATGCGCCGCCTCCACAGCCAGAGTTGCTGTGCGTCGTCGGGGACCAGCCACGGCGGCGGCTCGTTGAGCATGATGGCGGCCGCCACCAGCACGGTCGAGCCCAGCAGCGTTTCCAGCCACGGCGACGGGACCAACCCGGACAACTGGGAGCCTACGTAAGCTCCCGAAGCGGCAAAGGTTTCGAGCACCAGCGCCAAACCCCAGTCCACGCAGCGGACCGAGCGAAAGACCATCGTGGCGGAAGCGGCCGTCAGCACGATGAAGAGCTGGCTGCGCGCGGCTGCTTGTTCAAACTCCACACCCATGAGCAGTTGCAGCGGAGCGTACAACACCCCGCCGCCCTGCCCGTAGGAGGAGAACAGCAAAGCGCCGCCGCCCAGCGACGCAGCCAGTATGATCGTATGCCAAGACACAAGCTAGGGAGAGCGACCGGGCTAAGCGCCAAGCCTGGCGGCTTTTAGCATAGCCTGGACAGCCCTTTGCGGGGAAACTCCTCGGCCGGGAGGAAGACTCCGCAAATTGAAACTTTAGCCCCAGTCTTTTTGGCCTTTCCCTCTATTGCCGGGCGGATTAGGCGGGCTACATACTCAGGCTGTGAATCGACTCCCGCGGCAATTTTGGAAAAGGCTCCCGCCGGCAAGCCCCAGGCGCGGCCCGCGTGACGAACATCTCAGACGCCGGCATGCAGGTCGAGGTCGAATAGGCGCCCCCCTCCGGAAGGCGCCTACGTCCGCGTCATCGGAAGGCAGGCGGAGTGCGCCGGCTCGCTGCGACACTGCCTACCGGTCCGAGAGGGCGGGCCCTATCTCATCGGCTTGCAGTTCGTGCAACGCAGCATCCCGGAGAAACCCCACGTCGCCTCGCTGGCGCGCAGCGCGTAAGCGGCGCTACGGCAAACCCGCCGCCGTGCATCGTGCATTCCACCTATGGATCAGGTTTTGGCGCCGTCCGATACTGCTCATTGTGAAAGTTTCTCTGTCGAGCTTCCTGCGGTGGGGCGGGCGTAAGGAGTCGCGCGAAGAGCCCGAACCAAGTGGCGCTTTCTGGGGCCGAAAAGATCGGCGGCGGGCCGCCCGGCGCCTGCTGGCCGGCA
>CAYOPA010000347.1:0-3294 GCA_964405625.1 uncultured Bryobacterales bacterium | reverse complement strand
GGCAGCGGCTTGATCTGCTGGATTGACGAATCCGGGCAGGTGCATCGGGAACCTGCAGCCTTTACCGACGTCTCCGAAGATGCTGGCGGACTGGGCGCCGTGCTGCGGCGGCCCGCCCCGGTGGGCCCACGCTGCTGGGCGATCGGCGAGGACGGCGTGGCCTATCCGCTGGTGGTGCGCCACTGCGAGCCGTGCGATGAGGGTTTTCGGCTTGGCGCCCGTATCAATCCCGAGGCGCGGGTCAATGACGGTTGGGGCAGCGCCCGCTTGAAGTGGATGGACGCCGAGGAGATGCTGACGGTATCGCCGGCCTCCATCCGCAACGCCGACGACGGCCTCATCCAAGTGAACGCGGCGCTCAATCCGCCGTCCAACACCCTACTGCTGCTGGAAGGCCGCGAGCTCGCCTGCCTATGCTCTCTACGCACGTCCAGCGCCTACGGCGAACGGCGGCTGCTGGAAGTCGAGCCGGTATTGGAAGCCGCGCCGGCCGCCCGCAAGGAAGCCGCCGCGTAATCAGTCCTCG
The DNA here is from genome assembly GCA_964405625.1 of uncultured Bryobacterales bacterium. Lineage (GTDB taxonomy): Bacteria > Acidobacteriota > Terriglobia > Bryobacterales > UBA6623 > RI-231. Next base: position 2,768 of record CAYOPA010000347.1, on the reverse strand, counting down.
GCGCCGGGAAGCGGCTCGATCAACTCCGCGCGGCCCTCTTGAAAGGTCACCCTCATCGGCTTGAGCCCCGCGACTTCGCGCGCTCTGAACTCCAGCACCCGCGTCGAGCCCCCGGGCGAGGTCCGCGTGACGCCCCCCGCGCCGAGCGCAAAGAAGACTTGCGTTTCGCTCATTCCCACTTCCACTTCCCCGGCCTCCACCTTGGCCCAGCTCTCCTCGGACCAATGGGCGTAGAGCTCTCGCGGGTCCTGCGCGAAAAATACGTCGTCGACGTAGATCCGCCCGGACCTGCCGACCGCCAGCCGGGCCTTTCCACCCTCCCGCTCGAACTCTATCAGCATGTCGCCGTCCCGCTCGAAAACACGCGTCGGCGTGGTCTTTTCCAGCGGCTTCAGCCATTGCTCGCCCGGTTCGGCGGCGAGGCTCCAGCCCGCCTGTACCCACAGATCCATGCCAACCAGGCGGGAGGCGGTGGCGTAACTGGTGATGTTGGTCTTAAGCGGGTGGACGTAGAGGTCCTCGTGCAGCGGCTCTTCCGTGCGCGTCTCCAGCGCGGGGTCCGCCCCGGGCCTGCTGAAGTAGTCGAACGCCACGTAGCCGACCGCCACCGCCAGCCCGACCTTCAGCGACAGGCTGACGTAGGTCACCCATTCCTGATCTTGCCATGCCATCAGCCGCGCCGCCCCACATGCAGACAGGCGACCCCAAAGGTCAGCCGCTCGAAGAATACCTCGCACAGGCCCGCCCGCTGCATCGCGACGCCCAGCTCCTCGGGCGTAAGGAAGCGGTCGACCGAGCGCTGCAAGTACGAGTAGGCGTCGCCCGCCCCGGAAACGGCGTTGCCGATGCGGGGCAGGACGCTGCCGAAATAGATCTCAAACAACTGCGCGAAGCCCGGCAGGGTTGGCTGCGAAAACTCCAGGATCGCGAGTCGTCCGCCCGGCTTGAGCAGGCGCGCCAGCTCCGCTAGCGCCGTGGAATAGTTGGCCAAATTGCGAAAGCCGAAGGCGATGGTAATCAGATCCGCCGAGGCGTCGGGTAGCGGCACGCGCATGGCGTCGGCCTCCAACAGACTCGTCGTCGCCCCGACCTTCCGGCGGGCTCCGTCGAGCATCGGTCGGCAGAAATCGCTCGCCAGCACGGGTCGCGCCTGGGGACCGCACAACCGGCGGCGCTCTTTCTCGAGCGCCAGCGCGACGTCGCCGGTGCCGCAGCAGAGGTCCAGCACGAGGGCGTCGTCGCGACCGAGCTCAGCCCGCACGGTCTTGGTCAGCCGATTGCGCCAGTAGACATCGACACGGCCCGAAAGCACTCGGTTGAGCAGGTCGTAGCGCGGCGCGACCCGCCCGAACATCTCTCGGATTTTTCGGGCGGCGGCGGCTTCATCGCCCGGGCTGACGCCGAGCGGCGCCGCTCCGGTGACGGTGGAACGACCTGTGCCGATTGAACGAGAAGACACGCCCTATCAGACTATCAGGCTGCGACGGCCTCTAAACTCCGCGCCCCGCGGCTGACGCTTCCGATCTCCGCCACGATGGCGGTCAGCGTGTCCATCGGGTTCGAGCCCGGCCGGATCATCCGGGCGTTTGTGCGGGCCACCAGCGGGTCTTCGAGCGGCACGGAGGGCTGGCCGCCGATGTAGCCCAAGGCTTTGCTCGTGATCCTCCGCACCGCTTCATGGAGGCTGCGCCGGCGTACCTGATAGACGGCCTGCCGGATGACGGACAGCATCACCGCCGCCGGCTGCACCACTTGGCAGGCGTGGCTCGAAGCCGGTGTTCCCTCTCGCCGGCTACCGTCGCAGCTTCAGCGGCGTCTCTGAAATCAACTCACGGAGGCCCCCGAAAATTCGACGGAGGGGGGGCTGTTGAGTTGCGGAACGTGAGACGCCGCACACTGCACAACCGTTGTGGAAGTCAATTGTTCCTCAAAGCTTTCCACGAACGCTGCGTAGCGCGGGTTCGGTTGAGCCGTGTCGAATGACAGTAGCTCCATCATGCACCCGAATCTCGGGTCGAAGTAAGGCGGCAGGGGCTGGTCGCCACAGGCCAGGGGCCGTCCTCCGACGCGCCGCAGGATTCGCGACGAGCAATGCCGTGTCGTCGCCGTTGTGACGCCGCAGCCCCCGCCCAGCACTCGACCTAAGGCATAGGCCGCCATTGCCATGGTAAACGCGGTGCTCGAAAAGCGAGCCGTCTCCGCGATTGCCCATCCGCTCACCTCAAAGAAGTCTCGGTTTGAATGGTGACTCTCGATTTGCTGGTAACGAATTGCCCTTCGCATCGGTCCACCCCATAGGTGGTCACTTGCCAAAGCGGCATGACGAACGTCGAGCTCGGCGAAGGATTTTAAATCGGGGTAGGCGCGATAGCGCGCACAACCCTGGATGGATCCGCTGTGATTGGCCCAAACGAGGTGCCAACTCGTGAGATCCGCTGATGTGACATGACGCCCCGTAGCATCAAGATCTTGGGCGGTAATCGCTTGGTCGCGAAGATAAATCTCGCCGCGAAATCGCTGGACCATGGCCAGCACACGGGCGTATTCCCGGTCCGAAGCGACGCGCCTTCTGAAGCGGTCGCCGCCCTGGCTCAGGTCGCGCCGTGGCGCCAACATGTACAAGCGCCTGCCGGCGTCGTTGATGACGCTGTCAAAGTATCGCACGCAACTTTTCCTCCGGCGCGCCAACTTATCGCTGTGCGCACTTCTGCAATGCCTAGGAAAGCTCGCTGCGATTAAGGGCGAGTCGACGAGTCAACTGCGCCTAA
>CAYOPA010000346.1:2109-6042 GCA_964405625.1 uncultured Bryobacterales bacterium | reverse complement strand
CGAAAAGGAAGGATCGGCGGTTCACACCTGCTGACGATAGCACTTCGGCGAGAAGTTAGTCTGCGAGGCGCAGCCTCGCGTGCACGGCTCAGCCGTGCGCCACAACGGTTACGGTAGGCCCAACAGGCGGCGGCGGAGGATGTCGAGCGCGGTGCGGGCCGCGAGCTCGCGGTTGCGGTCCCGCTCGGCGCCGAGCTGTAGCCGCCGGACGTGGGTTTCGCCAGAGTCCGCCAAGGCGACGAAGATCGTCCCCACCGGGTTGTCCGCCGTGCCGCCGGTCGGTCCGGCGACGCCCGTGATCGAGACGCCCACGGCCTTCCCCGCCCCGCCGGCCATCTCGCGGGCGCGCTCGGCCATCTCGCGGGCGCACGGCTCGCTGACCACGCCGTGCCGCTCGATCGTCTCCGCCGAAACGCCCAGCCAGTCCGCCTTGGCCTGCGCGGAGTAGCTCACGAAGCCCCCGGCGAAGTACTCCGAGCTGCCCGGAATGGCGGTGATCTTCTCCGCCAGCAGACCGCCGGTGCAGCTCTCGGCCAGACAGAGCATCAGGCCCCGCTCCTTGAGCAGCCGCCCAACAACCATCTCAATCGGCTCGTCAGCCAAGGAGTAGACGCGGTCGCCGAGCTCCTCGGAAACCCGCTGCGACACGGCCGCCGCGATCGATCGCGCCTCGTCCTCGGTGGCGGCCTCGGCGCGGATGTGGAGCTGAATCTCGCCCGGCGCCGACAGGATCGTGGTGACCGCCCGCGACTCGGCCGAATAGATCGGCCCGACGCGCGAATCCACGTCCGACTCGCCCAGGCCCGCGATGCGCAGCGAAGCCGTGAAATACCGCAGCGGCGACTCGATCCGGTCCAGCCGGGGCTCGCATTCGGTGATGAACAGCGGCTGGAGCTCGCGCGGCGGGCCGGGCAGCAGGATCACCACGCCGGCATCGTCTTGGTAGTACAATCCCGGCGCCGTGCCCTGCGAGTTCGGCAGCACCTCGGCCCCTTCGATCACCATCGCCTGCCGACGGTTGTTCGCGGTCATCGGGCGGCCGTAGCGGGCGAAGCGCTCGGCGATCCAGCCGATGATCTGCGGCTCCTCGTACATCCCACGGCCCACGGCTTCGGCCACGCCCTCGCGGCTGAGGTCGTCCAGCGTCGGACCGAGCCCTCCGGTCACGATGACGAGCTCGGCGTCCTCGCGCGCCCGCCGCACCTCGCGGGCGATGCGCGACTGGTCGTCGCCGACCACGACTTTGCGGATCACGTCGATGCCGCGCCGGGCCAGGCGCTCAGTCAGAAAAAGAGAGTTGGTGTCGAGCCGGGCGGGGGTCAGCAGCTCCGAGCCGACCGCGATAATCTGCGCCACCATGGAGGTCAGTCCAGCCAGCCGGCGCCGGGCACCCTGTACAAGCTGCTGGTGGTGGCCACGATCATCTCGCCGCTGGGGCTGACCGCCTGTCCCACAATGCCGGGGCCGGAAACCACCAGCTCGGGCTCGCCGCCCTCCAGATTTAGTCGGAAGACGCCCTTGCTCCCGCGATACGAGCAGGCCAGATACAAGCGGCCGGCAGCGTCGAAATTGATGCCCTGGGGCCTCCCGAAGCCGCGCCGAAACACCTCCACTTCGCCGGTCGGCAGCACGCGGTGAACCGGGTCAAAGCTCGAAGTCGTGGGGCCGCTGACGTACAGATTGCCGTCGGGGCCGAAGGCGAGATGATAGGCCGCCACCGAAGGCTCCAGCGTTGTGAAAACAAAAATCTGGCGGTCCTTGGCGATTTTGAAGATCGTCCCCGTGCGGTCGCCGACGTAGAGATTTTCGTTTTCGTCCATCGCCATGCCGGTGGCCACGCCCATGCCTTCGGCGTAGGCCTCCACGCGCCCGGCCGGCGTTACCGAGTAGATCGTGCCGTCATGGCGGCCCGAGATCAGCAGCGAGCCGTCGGGGTGGAACAGCAATCCGGTCGGGTTGATGATGTCGGAGACGAAGGGCCGGACGTTGAAGTTGACATCGACCTTGAAGACCGAGACCGGCACCTTTTCGCCGCGGCTGCCGCTGCGGGTGCTAAAAATGTTGCCTTCGGCGTCGATGGCGGGCGAGGCGACCGGGTGCAGGTTCTCCGCGATGACCAAGCCGACGCTACAGTGTGCGGCGTCACTACGCGATCCGTTGTTCGATACCGTAATCGACCCCTCGGAAGCGTCATCGGGCACCGCGACGATCACGCGATCCGACGCTCCCACAATCAGGCGGCCCGGAGTCTTGCCGAAGCGAACCACGGGCTGCATCTCGTCGGGCGGGGCAAAATTTGAGCCGCGCAGCTCAAACGAACCGCCTGCGATGGCGGCGGGGGGGCTGAGCCGGTCAATAACCGGCCGGGCTACGGCTTCTGTGTCTGAGCGCATGGCAATCAACGGGCGGACAGCCCGCGAGTAAAGGGTTCCATTAGGCTCAAGGAGACGCCAAAACCCAGCGGTACGCGATGACTAGCATCATAGCGCAGAGCCCGGCCGCGGCGTCGTCCGCCATCACTCCCACCCCGCCGGGGATCTTCTCCAAGCGGCGGATCGGGGGCGGCTTGAGAATGTCAAACACACGAAACAGCACAACCGCGAGCAACCAATCCCGCCACTCGCCGGGCCGTATTGCGGCCAACGCCAACCACTGCCCGACCACCTCATCCACCACGATAAAGCCGGGGTCTTCGGTTCCGAGCTCGGCCTCGATGCGACCGGACGCCGCCGCTCCAGGGTAGAACAAGGCCGCCGCCAGCAGCGCCAGCGCCTCCACGGGCAGTCCGGCGTAGCGGATCAGCAGCCAGGCAATACCGGCGGCCGCCAGAGCGCCCATAGTGCCGGGCGCTACCGGAAATTTCCCGACTCCACCCCAGGTGGCGAGCCAAAAGGCCCAATGCGCGGTCTTCATGCGCGCGCTCTACTCTTCCAACTCGTGGGACTCTTCGGAAGCGGGCTGAAACGCTTCGTCGGACTCATTCAAGGGCCGGGTCAGGACGTAAGACTCCGAGGCCCAGGCGCCAAGATCAATCATCTTGCAGCGCGGGCTGCAAAACGGAAAAGCCTGGTCGCTTACTTTGGCCGGCTTACGGCAGATCGGACACGGTCTGGTCTTCGCGAGCACTGCTTTCGATCCTACTGCAAAATCGGCAATGCGCTCACCGACACCGCCGTCGGAATGCTCACCGGACGGCTCTGCACCGACTCCAGCACGCCGAAAACGTCGTAGTCGGTCGCTCGCTCGATCCGCACCACGCCCAAGTCGCCGGGCTGCGCCGAGCCGCACTCGAAGTCGGTCAAGAAGGTCTTGCCATCGATCTCTTCGGCCTGCGATTGCATGCGGCCTTCCCAGAGCAGATCCGTTTCGGCCGACGGCCCGCCGACCAAAATCGGATAGCGGCCGCCGACGAGCGCCCGGTTGCGGTTGCGGGAGATCTTCCGTTGCAGGGCCATCACGCGCCGAAAACGGTTGTAGCTGACAGCCTTATCCACTTTGCCGTCGAGCGCGTAGCTGGCGCTGAGGTCGTCGTCGGAATAACGGAACACGCCCACGCGATCGAATCGGGCCGCTTCCACGAACTGGCAGAGTTCGTCGAAATCCGCCTCGGTCTCGCCGGGGAAGCCGACGATGAAGCTGGTGCGGATCGCAACGCCGGGAATGGTGCGGCGAATGCGCTCAATCAGCTTGAGGAAGATGTCGCCGTTCGCGCCGCGCTTCATGCGCTTGAGCACGGACGCCGAGGCGTGCTGCAGCGGCATGTCGATGTAGCTGCAAATCCGGTCGTGGGCGGCCATCGTCTCCAGCAGGCGTTGGCTCACGCGGTTGGGGTAGGCGTAGAGAAAGCGGATCCAGCCGGCGTTGGGCAGTTGCGCCAAACGCTCCAGCAGCGAAGGCAGCCCGTCCTTCAATCCCAGGTCCTCGCCGTACATC
>CAYOPA010000346.1:0-2099 GCA_964405625.1 uncultured Bryobacterales bacterium | reverse complement strand
GAAAGCCGCCGCGAAACTGCGGGATGATGCAGAACGTGCAGGGGTGGTCGCAGCCTTCGTTGATCTTGAGGTAGGCGAAGCTGTTGGGCGTGGACAGCCGCCGCGGCGTCAGATCGTGGTAGAGAAACGGCTGCCCCGACGGCCGCGCCTCGCCGCCTTCGCAGTGGTCGACGATGGTCTCGAGCTCGTTGGTGCCGAGCACCGCGTCCACTTCGGGAATCTGGTTGCGGATGTCGCTTCGGTAGCGCTCCACCAGGCACCCGGCCACCACCAACCGCCGGGCCTTGCCGTCCTGCTTGTAACGGGCCATCTCCAGGATCGTCTCGACGGACTCCTGCTTGGCGGGGTCAATGAAGGAGCAGGTGTTGACGACGATCGCCTCGGCCTCTTCGGGAGACGTGGTCAGCTCGTGGCCACGCTCCTCGAGCATGCCCATCATCACTTCGCTGTCCACCAGATTTTTCGGACAGCCCAGGCTGACAAAGCCGATCTTCATGAACTTTCATCGTAGCGCAGGGGATCGCCCGGGCTGATGTTGCATTGGTATTGTCTGTACAGGGCATTCCATGACCATCGACCAAGTCCGCGCCATTTGCCTCGCCTTCCCGCACGCCGCCGAGGACGTTAAATGGGAGACGAATCTCGTCTTCACCATCGGCGACAAGATGTTCGCGGTGTTCGGGCTAGAGCCCGATGAGGTCTGGCTGGCGTTCAAGTGCTCGCCCGAAGATTTCGGCGAGCTCAGCGATCGACCCGGCTGCCGGCCGGCGCCGTACCTCGCCCGCGCCCAGTGGATCGCCCTCGAAACCAAGGACGCCCTGCCGCGCGCCGAGATTGAGCGGCTGCTGCGCAAGGCGTACGATCTAGTCCTGGGCAAGCTCCCGAAGAAGCTTCAGCGCAAGATCTGAGCTGGTAGCGCCTTACATTGCCAGCCGGCCGGCCCGCTCCCACGGAGCCTGAGATCACGTCACCTGGAACTGAAACGGCATCTTCGCAGCGCGCAGAGACACCGTGAATCCGTTTACACCCCCGACCGCCGTCTGCGGCTGCGAGACGACCCACCAGTGGCCTGCGTTGAAATACATGAAGTTGAAGGATGTGGGATTGTTGGCGTCGCCGTAAAAGTGCGGCGATCCGAGGCTGTTGTCAAAGTCCAACCTGGCCACCACGTTGACCCCGGCGAAGGTTGCGGGGTGGTGAAGGGAGTCGTGATAGACGCGGATCGAATTGACGGCGCCCGCTGGAATCGTGACAACGAGCGAGCAGCCGTTCATCGCGCCGGTCAGCATGATGTTGTACAGCGGAGCGACGGTCGGCAGGTCCACCCAGGGAACATTGCCGATGCCCGCTCCCTGAACACTGTGGGAGCGGTAAGGGACCCAATAGCAATGAAGCAGAGGATCCGCCCGAGGGCCTTGCGGCACGAACGAAGTACCGGGAAACGCGGCGCGCAAATGCACTTGGTTGCTGGTCACGCTCAGCGGCTCGAGGTCGAAGTAGCCATCCCGGATGGCATCGAGCGTCCCCAAGCGAGCCAAAGCCTGACCCGTCGTTGCCGGCGTCACATTCGACACCTTCATATTCAACGGATTGATGGGATTCGTGGACGCAAAATCGAAGGGATCCATTTGAAAGAGGAGGTTTTTGCCATTCATCTGGCTCCAATTCTACAACGCAGCGTTGTAAGAGCGTGGCAAAAAACAGCGCGGTGTCCAAGCTTAGTGGAGCCGGACACTCCAGCCCAGCCTCATCGCCGGCCGGCTGCCCCTAAGTCAACACCTCTTCGATCACACGGCCGCCGAAATCCGTCAGCTTCTCGTGCCGCCCGTTGTGCAGATACCAAAGCTGGTTCTGGTCCAGGCCCAGCAGGTGCAGGATCGTGGCGTGGAAGTCCCGCATATTGTAGGGTTTGTCCACCGCGCGCAGGCCAAATTCGTCGGTGCCGCCGATGATTCGGCCGCCCTTGGTTCCGCCGCCGGCGAACCACATCGTAAAACCGAACGGGTTGTGATCGCGGCCGTTGCCGGACTGTGAGGTCGGCAGCCGTCCGAACTCGGCGCCCCAAATCACCAGCGTCTCCTCCAGCAGCCCGCGCGCCT
>CAYOPA010000345.1:391-6044 GCA_964405625.1 uncultured Bryobacterales bacterium | reverse complement strand
AGCACGGCCACGGAGTATGTCCCGATCTTATTGGCCACGTCTCCGTTGCCCGCGATGCGGTCGGCGCCCACGACCACCGCCCCCACCTTGCCGGCCTTCATCACGTGGCCGGCCATGTTGTCGGTCAGCAACGTCACGGGGATGTTGTCCTGCTGGAGCTCCCACACCGTCAGCCGCGAGCCCTGTAGGAACGGGCGCGTTTCGTTGGCCATCACGGCCACCGGGTTGCCGCTCTCCACAGCCGCCCGGATCACCCCCAGCGCCGTGCCGTAGCCGCCGGTCGCCAGCGCGCCGGCATTGCAGTGGGTCATGACGGTGGCGCCGTGGGGCAGCAGCGCGGCGCCGTGGCGGCCCATCGCCTTGTTGATCTCGATGTCTTCGCGGAGCACTTCCCGCGCCTCGGCGACAAGGCCGTTGCGGATGGCCTCCAGCGAGGCGCCTTCGGCCTTGAGCCTTGCGACCAGGCGCTTCATGCGCTCGATTGCCCAAAACAGGTTCACCGCGGTGGGCCGGGTGGCGGCCAGCGTGGAGTAGATCTCGTCGAGCTCGGCGTCAAAATACTGGTCCGAAGCCTGCAACGCGCCGATCGCAACGCCCATGGCGGCGGCGCAGCCGATGGCCGGGGCGCCGCGGATGACCATGGAGTGGATCGCGTCCGCCACTTCCAGGTAGTTCTTGCAGGTGACGTAGGCTTCCTGGGCGGGCAGAATCCGCTGATCGATCATCACGACGCCTTCGGGCGTCCATTCGATTGTATTGACCATTCTTCCTTTGATTGTCCTTGCTACGTCAGGGAAAACTCAAACGTCGATCGACTCCGGCCCGGATTGCGTGGCGATCAGCGCGAGCATGAATGTGGCGTTGTAGGCGGCGTGCAGGTAAGTGGTGGCCAGGGTGGAGCCGGTGCGCGCTCGAACGATACCCAACGCCACGCCGACCAGAAACAGCAGCAGCAGGATCTGCCAGCGTCCGCCGTACTGTGTGGAGTGCGGCAGGGCGAACAGTGCCGCCGTGGCGACAATCGCCACTCCCTGGCCGTGCGCGCGGTCCAGGATGCCGTACACGTAACCGCGAAACACCACCTCCTCCACGGCCGGCGCGATCAATACGCCGAAGACCATGAACAGCGGCAGGTACTGCGTGGCCTCGGCCAGCAGCTCCTCCAGCGGCGAGGGCTCCGGCGGCATCGGCAGGATGTTCGCCAACGCCGTCACTGCGATCGCCATGGCGAAGCCTCCGGTAAAGTACCTCAGCGTCGGACCCGCCGGGCGCCACGCCAGCCCCTCGGCGAACGGTATCCCGTACTTCAGCGTCACCACGAAGTAGAGAAACGTCATCACGACCGCCCACCATACGCCTTGCACCAACAGCATCATCAGTAGCTGCGTGGCCCCGTCTGAGATGGAAATCGTCGAGCCGGTCAGCCGTTTGTAGGACTCCAGCGCGACGCCGCCCAGCACCACGCAGATCCCCAGCGACGCCAGCGCAAAGGCCGTGGTCAGCAGCAGGTCCGCGTAGCCGGGCCCGGCGCGCGGAGGAGGCTCAAAAGGCCGTTCGGGCTCGGGAGCCGCCGACGGGGAGAGATCGTGTTCCATGCGGCCGGCCGCCCCCCCTATGCTACCAGCCGTCCGTTGAGGAGCTTCTTGAGCTCGCGGCCCGTATAGCTGGCCTCGACGGCGGCGACGTCCTCTGGCGAGCCGGCGGCGACCACACGTCCGCCGCCGTCGCCGCCCTCCGGCCCCAGGTCGATCACCCAGTCCGCCGACTTAATGACGTCGAGGTTGTGCTCAATGATGATGACCGTGTTGCCCAGATCGACCAGCTTCTGCAACACCTCCAGCAGCTTCCGAACGTCCTCGAAGTGCAGTCCGGTCGTCGGCTCGTCGAGCAGGTAGACCGTCTGGCCGGTCTGACGCTTGCTCAGCTCCTTGGCCAGCTTGACGCGTTGCGCCTCGCCGCCGGAGAGGGTTGTTGACGACTGGCCCAGGTGGATGTAATCCAGGCCGACATCGGACAGCGTCTTGAGCTTGGAGTAGACCGCCGGCAGGTTTTCAAACAGGGGCAGCGCCTGCTCGACGGTGGATTCGAGAACGTCGGCGATCGAGGCGCCGTTGAATTTGACCTGTAGCGTCTCCTGACTGTAGCGCCGCCCGCGGCAGACGTCGCAGGTGACGAAGACGTCGGGCAGAAAGTTCATCTCGATGCGGCGGTTGCCGTCGCCCTGGCAGGCCTCGCAGCGGCCGCCCTTGACGTTGAAGCTAAAGCGGCCGGGCTCGTAACCGCGAGCGCGCGCGTCGGGCAGCATCGCATAAAACTGCCGCAGCGGCGTGAAGACGCCGCTGTAGGTGGCCGGGTTGGAGCGCGGGGTGCGGCCGATCGCGGACTGGTCGATGCGCACGACTTTGTCGACCTTCTTCAGGCCGTCAATCTTGGCGTGCTTGCCGGGTTGCGTATGCGAGTTGTAGACGTGCCGCATTAGCACCGGGTAGAGGATGTCGTTAATGAGCGTGGACTTGCCGCTGCCGGAGACGCCCGTCACAACGGTCAGCAAGCCCAGCGGTAGGCTCACGTCCACCGCTTGCAGGTTGTGCTCGGCGGCGCCGCGGATGGTGAGCTTGTCGCGCCCGGCTTTGCGGCGCTTCTCCGGCACGGGGACCTCGCGCCGGCCGCTGAGGTACTGCCCGGTCAGCGAGCGCTCGCTGGCGGCGATGTCCGCCGGCGTGCCATAGGCGACGAGCTCTCCGCCAAGGCGGCCGGCGCCGGGGCCCAGGTCGAGCACGTAGTCTGCGCGCTCGATGGTCTCCTGGTCGTGCTCGACCACCAGGATGGTATTGCCCAGGTCGCGCAGGCTGGTCAGCGAATCCAGCAGGCGCTGGTTATCGCGAGCGTGCAGGCCGATCGAGGGCTCGTCGAGCACGTAGAGCACGCCGCGCAGCTTGGTTCCGATCTGCGTCGCCAGCCGCACGCGTTGGGCTTCACCGCCCGACAGCGTGGCCGCTGAGCGGTCCAGCGTCAGGTATTCCAACCCCACGGAGGTCAAGAAACCCAGCCTCTCGCGAATCTCGTCCAGGATGCGGCCCGCGACCTGCCGCTCGCGGTCATTGAGGCGGATGCTGTGAGCCGCCACGTGGGCGCGGCCGATGGGCAGCGACGACCACTCTGCAATCGAGCGACCCTCCACCTTGACCGCCAAGCTCTCCGGACGCAGCCGGGCGCCGTTGCAGGTGGAGCAGGAGATGGGCGACTGGTAGCGCAGCATCCACTCGCGGTAGTCTTCCGACAGGCCGTCGTCGTGCCATTCGCGCAGCAGCGCCAGCAGCCCTTTGAAGTCCCGTCCGCCGCCCTGCATCAGGTAGTCGAGCTGCGTTTCGGTCAACTCGGAGACCTTCTTCTTGATGGTGATGCCCTGCTTTTGGGCCGCCTTGCGGACCGCGCTGGCGATGGTGGCGTTGATCAGCCAGCTGGCAGTGGCGCCGTCGAGCAGCGGCTTGGAAGGGTCGGTGATCAGCTTGTCGGGGTCGAAATCCCACTGGCTGCCCAAGCCGTTGCAGTCCGGGCAGGCGCCGTAGCGGCTGTTGAAGGAGAACGAGCGCGGCTCAAAGGCGGGTACGCTGGCGCCGCAGGCGATGCAGGCCAGCTTTTCCGAGAAAAGCGTCTCTTCGTCGCCGTCCTTGCCGGCCAGCACCAAGCCGTCGGAGAGCTTCAGCGCGGTGCGGACCGAGGCCTCCAGGCGCTTCTCCGAGCCTGGCCGCAACTTGATGCGATCCACAACGACTTCGATGGTGTGAGCGTGGTGGCGCTCAAGCTGGATGTCGTCGTCGAGCGCCCGCATTTCGCCGTCAACGCGGGCCCGCAGGAAGCCTTTTTCGGCGAACTGTTGCAGCTCGCGCCGATAGATGCCCTTGCGACCGCGGATGACCGGCGCCAGTACGATGATCTTCTCCCCGGACCACAGCTCGGCCAACCGCTCGGTAATCTGCTCTGCGGTCTGGCGCTCAATGGGTGTGCCGCAATTGGCGCAATGCGGCTTGCCAATGGAGGAGTACAACAGCCGCAGGTAGTCGTAGATCTCGGTGATGGTGCCGACGGTGGAGCGCGGGCTGCGGCTGGTTGTTTTCTGCTCGATGGAGAGCGCCGGGCTGAGACCGTCGATGGAGTCGACGTCAGGCCGCTCCATCTGGTCAAGAAACTGGCGGGCGTAGGGCGAGAGCGTTTCGACGTAGCGCCGCTGGCCCTCGGCATAGATCGTGTCGAAGGCGAGCGAAGACTTGCCGGAGCCGCTGAGGCCGGTGACGACAGTGAGGGTGTTGCGGGGGATCTCGAGATCGAGGTTGCGCAGGTTGTGCTGCCGCGCGCCGCGGACGGTGATGCGATCGAGCATGCTGCTGTCTTCAAGATAGCGCGCGGGCGGCTGGACTGTTCGCCGACGATGGCATGGACCGATCAACGGGCGCGCGGGGCGCGCGATTGGCTCACAATAGGAGCGAAATGCCAGTTCATCAGGACGAGCTTCGCGCGATGCTTCGCGATCTTGAAACGGATCGCGTCGAGCGCAAACGATCGACTTCGGGGGTTATGAACAAAATTCGTCAGGCCATCTGTGCATTCGCGAATGACCTGCCGAACCATCGGGCTCCCGGCGTGGTATTCGTCGGCGTGGAGGACGACGGTACGTGTTCGGGGCTTGACGTGACGGATGAGCTGCTGCTGAAGCTCAGCGGTATACGAGATGAAGGCAAGATCCTGCCGCCGCCCAGCATGCGGGTCGACCGGCTCGACGTGGAGGGCTGTAGCCTTGCGGTCGTGGTGGTAGAGCCGTCCTCGCGGCCCCCCGTGCGGTGCGATGGTCGCACGTGGATACGGATTGGACCCAGGCGAGCGACCGCCACCGCCGAGGAGGAGTCGCGCCTGGCGGAGCGCAGCCTCTCAAGGAGCCTTCCGTTCGACGTGCAAGCCTGCTACTAGGCCAAGGTGGATGACCTGGACATCCCTAAGTTTCATTTGGAGTACTTGCCCAGCGCGATTGCCCCTGATGTGATTGAGCAAAATCACCGGTCCGATCTGGAACAGCTTGTGGCATTGCGCTTCTGCACCGCCGAATCCCCGCCGAGGCCGACAAACCTCGGCGTCTTGACCGTGGGGCTTGATCCGCGCCGGTTTATCCCAGGACACTACATACAGTTCTTGAGGCTGGACGGCACGGAGCTTACGGATCCGATTCTCGACCAGAAAGAGATCGGCGGCCCCATCCCAGACATGCTGCGTCGCCTCGCGGAGGTGTTGGAAATCAACATTCGCACAGCCGCTGATGTGCAATCGCAGATGCTGGAGGTCAAGAGGCCGGACTACCCGATCGTCGCCCTCCATTAGCTAACGCGCAACGCCGTGCTGCATCGGACCTACGAGGCGTCGAATGCGCCGGTGCGAATCACATGGTTCGACGATCGAGTTGAGATACACAGTCCCGGCGGTCCGTACGGACAGGTGAACCGAGACAACTTCGGAACCGTTGCTGACTATCGGAACCCGCACTTGGCGGAGGTCATGAAGAATTTAGGGTTTGTGCAACGATTCGGGCTGGGCATCCCGTTGGCAAAGGCTGAAATGAAAAAGAACGGCATTGGCCGCCCATCCACCTATGTATCGGTCATAT
>CAYOPA010000345.1:0-381 GCA_964405625.1 uncultured Bryobacterales bacterium | reverse complement strand
ACCAGAGCCGCCCCACGACCCACTACAGAGCCGGAAGAGCCGAAGAAGAATGGCAATCCGCCGCCGGAATTTGAGGTTCATAAGACGAATGTGCTGGCCGTACTGCGGAGGCGCGCATGAGCTTCACGACGGTCACATTTTTCAACAACAAGGGCGGGGTCGGAAAGACGTCGCTCGTCTACCACCTCGCCTGGATGTATGCGAGCCTTGACGAGACCGTGATTGCCGCCGATCTGGATCCTCAGGCCAATCTGACATCGGCGTTTCTCGACGAAGACTCTCTCGATGAGCTATGGCAGGATAACGAGCCCAGGACATTTGCCGGATGGGTGCAGCCGCTCAAGGACGGCGTTGGCGATATTGCCAACCCGGCCTTGGAAG
>CAYOPA010000344.1:0-6091 GCA_964405625.1 uncultured Bryobacterales bacterium | reverse complement strand
GCTGGAACACGCCGATCGCGACGCCTGGAATGCCGAATATTACGAACGCTTGATATGGCTGAAAAACGTCGATTTTTGGCGCTGTCTGTACACTGCGGTCGATCCGCGGCGTGAATCCCCCCTTTACCCGTTCCTCCAGCGATATTACGCGTTCGCTCAGAAGCTGAACGACGTACAAGACTTTGCGGAAGACGAGCGGCGCGGGCAACCCAATCTCCTCTCGATCCGGCGCCGCCAAGGCCTCGTTTCTCCCGGTCTCGACTCAGGGCGCGTGGCTCCCGTCGAGGTCGAGCAAGAGCTCGCTGACGGCTTGCTGAGTCTCCAGACGATCGCCGAGTCGCTACCGGCGACAGAACGCTCGGTCGCCCTGCTTAAGTTGGGCGAGATGCTGCGGGAATCCTTCCGCATGGGGCTATTCCAGGCCGCCGCGCCCGCGCCCAGTCTCAGCCAACCGGCGAACACCGCCCATACGCCACTAAACCTGCAGTGGTACTCGACGCTCGCCGACGTCGTGGATCAGGCGGGCGCAGCTTCGCTTGAAGAGGCAATCTGCGCCGTCTGCGGAGGCTCTGGGAGACAACGGCTGTTTGAGGTCCGGGGATTCTCTTACTACCGGTGCGCGGGGTGTTCGCACATCCATACCAACCCGAGACTGAAAGTTGGCTGGCAGCTTCAGTTGGGAGAAGAGTTGGAGCATCTCGATGAAGAGAACGACTTTCTCGAAGTACAGAAGATCTTCGCGGAGCCAATTTGCCACCTGCTCCGTTTGCGGGCCCCCGGGCCGCGGCTGCTTGATCTCGGGTTTGGCCGCGGGCACGTCATGAGGTTGGCGCAGGCCTATGGTTTTCAGGTCTATGGCGTCGACAGTTCGGCAAGGTTGGTCCGCGACCTCGAGCCGGAGTTCGGTAAGCGCTTGCACCATGCTCGGTTGGGCGTGGACCCGATTCCGTGGACGTCTTTCGATGCGATCGTCATTAGCCACGTCCTCGAACACCTGCCCGACCCGGCCGAGGTCTTGCGGGATGTGCTCAGCCGGTTAACCGCGGGCGGCGTGCTCTACATCGCCGTGCCCGACATGGACTCACTGCAGTTCCGGCTGTTCGGCAAGAATTGGGACGTGGTCAGCCCGCTGGTGCATTATCAATACTTTACGGAGGCTTCGTTGAAGAAATTGCTCGAACACTGCGGCTTCGAACGTCTCGAGCGGATCGAATATCCGGCGTTGCCGCGGGAGCTCACCCCCAAATGGATGCAGCTATTTAGGAAGCTGGGCGGCGATGAATCCGGCGAGTTGGCCATGATCGCCGAACGCCCCCGGGGGTTCGGCAGGGCCGGTTCCGGGCCGCCGAAATCCTGACGCCATGCGGAGTCTAGGAATCGGCGCCCGCGGCGGGCCGCGGCCCACGGCCCTCTTCGTGACTTATACGATGGTGAACCCGTCCGCCGTCGGCGTCTTCTTCCGGGCTTTGCGGCTCTGTTCGGAGCTGGGGCGCCGGGGTTGGCGATGCGTCGTCTGCAACCGGGGTCCGTTACCATCCGATCCCAAGATCGAGGCTTTGAAAGAGCGCGTCGAGATCGTCGAAATGGCGCCGTGCGACGACGAGGCGTCAGCAGTCTCAGAGGCCTTTCGAGTTTTTCGATCCATCCGTCCCGACGTCGTGGTCTTCGGCGAAGAGCCCATTCCCGCGATGGAAGCTCTGTATCGGGCGACCGTGATGCTACCCTCGCCGCTGGCGCTTCTCGACCAGTATTACGGTCCGGAAGTTGCCGCTCGGCGGTATGGCATGGATGCGATTTTGCTCTACGGAATCCGTGCGCTTTGGAACGAGCGGCCCACCAGTCGCCCCGGTCGATACGAGGTCATTCCCCCGTTTGTCGAAGATGTCGTCGCCGTTGAGCGCCTGCCCGTACCCTCTCGTCTCCATGGCGCGCCGTGGGTTACGATCGCCGGTTTCGACGAGCGAGTTTTGACGGGCGGAGTGGAGATCGTAGCTGGACTGCGCGGCCCGAGGCCGCTGGCGATCACACTGAGCCATTTCCCGGCTGGCGCGGACCGCGCGATGGAAGAGGCCGGCATCCCCCCCGACCGCCGCTTGGCGCTCCCGCTGCAGGAAGACCCTGTTCTTTTTGGGCTGATCGCCGCCAGCCGGGCCGTGATCCTGGCGAATGGGTTTATGCAGATCATGGAGGCTTTGGCGTTAGAGTCCCCTGTAATCTCGATCAACCGCGGAATCGGGATGTGGGGCTGGGCGCTCGACGAGACGTTCCAGCCGTATGTTTCGATGGACGAACCCTTGGAGGTTCAACAGGCGCGCCTGAGCGGCTGGCTGGCGGAGACGCCGTTTAAAAGCTCGCAGACGGCGGCTTTGGCGGAGGAGCGTGGCGGCGCCGCGGTTTGCGCCGATCACATCGAAGCCGTAGCGCGAAGGCCGCGTTTCGGCCGGAGGCTGCAACGGATCGGCGCAAGGGCCGCCTGGAGCGTCACCGATTTTCTGAGGACGCTACGGACGACGGACGGCGCGGACGCAACACGCGTCGATAGGTGAAAGCATGCGCTGGCAACGGGAGAAAAGCGTCTATTCGACCCGGTACCTAGGTTCGTGCTTGCGCCCCGCGGCCGCGAAGTGGACGCTTATCGGCCAAGACGGAGGACAATCGATCCCCGTCGGCGACCGCACCCTGTTCGTTTTCTCCGATACGCTGTTGGCCGTGCGCGACGAGGCTCATGCCCATCACCCGGCGCCGCCGGCTTTTCGGGATCTAGTCGGCGGGGGCGATTTCTTGGCGAACGCGGGCGGCTTGACCGAGAATTCCGATTTGCGGAATGCGTGGGCGAGCATCCGCTATTTCGAGGACGCTGGCGGCGTCATGCGTGAAATCTTGCCGGCGACCGATTGGGAAAGATCTCACGGCATTCGATTCTGGCCGGAACACGGCGTCCATGTGGACGGCGTTGTTTACCTCTACTACCTCGGGATCCAGACCACGGACCCTTCCACGATCTGGGGCTTTCATACCATCGGCTCGGGGCTCGCCGTGCTCGACCCGGCAAGCGGCTCGTGCGAACGTTGTCTGTTCGACGGCGCATGGCGTGGCTGGCGAGTTTGGGGCGACGACTCGCATTTCGGCGTCCAAGCTCTCGTCGTGAACGACGATGTCTTCGTCTTCGCAAGCGTGCGCGACGGTCTGTACTGGCGCGCCCGCTTGGCTCGTGTCAAGGCTACACGGATCGACCGGCCGGAATCCTACCGCTACCTGCGGTCGAGACGGCCGAGTTGGACGCAGGCGGCCGCGGACGCGTGTGACTTGGGCCCTTGCGGCGGCGACTACTCCGTCTCCTTCAATGCCTACCTCGGCAAGTACGTAATGTTCTATGTGGACGAATACGAGAAGATCTTGCTGATGCGGACGGCGAGCGCCCCGTGGGGGCCTTATTCTGATCCGGCCGCGGTCGTTGGCCTGCCGCATGAGGCGACGAGCGAGATGGTTTACCTGGGATTCGAGCACCCCGGCTTCGCCAAGGACGGGGGACGCACAATCCACGTCTCGTATTGCCAGCCGCGCTTCCGAAACAACTGCTTGTTGGCGGTAACGTTCCACTAGCGGCAAGGCCATTTCCCAACCTGCATCATGCGGCGCTTGTTCGAACCTCGGATGGAACCCGGAAGCGAGACTCTGCAACAGCTCGTCGAGCGGCTACCGCGCTTTGGGACGAGGAATGCGATTGGGCTGCGGCGGGAGGCGGGCCTGCGCTGGTGGAGCTACGCCGAGCTCCATCGAATGGCCTTGCGCGCGGCGATACTTCTGGAGCGGGCGGGCGTGGGGAAAGGCGATCGCGTCCTTTTTCAGGCGAAATCCAGCCCGGAGTGGATGGCGTTTTTTCTGGGCGCGATGTGGCGAGGCGCTGTCGCCGTTCCCGTCGATGACGATTCTTCGCCCGGCTTTGTCCGTCGAGTCGCGGCGGAAGTGGCGGCGAAGCTGCATTTGACCGCAACCGGCGGCGAGCCTTGCGACTCGAAGGCGCCGCGACTCGAGCTCGGCTCTCTGTACGATCAGGACCCGACCGGCGCTCCCGATCCGGACCCGATCCGGGTCGAGCCGTCCGACGCCGCCGTTACTTTCTTCACGTCGGGAACCACCTCCGCTCCCCGCGGAGTTGTGCTGAGCCACCGCAATCTGTGGGCCCAGGTCGAGCGTTTCGAGCGTTGGCGTCTCCTCGCACGGCTGATTCCGGCCCGAATGTTAGTGATGGCTCCGATGAGCCACGTGCAAGGGCTGGTGCTGGGGCTGTGTATCCCCTTGTCGCTTGGTCTCGCGGTGATCCGGACGCATTCGAATCATTCCAGCCATCTGATTCGCGTGCTTCGCGACAACCGTGTCGTACTGTTTTCGACGGTTCCTCGCAGCCTGCATGTGCTGGCTTCAGCGTTCCAGCAGCAGCGCTACGGCCGCGGCTGCGCCACGCTGGGAGACAAGCTGCGGACAGCCCGCAATTGGTTGCTCTACCGGCACTACGTGTTCACCGCCACGCGAAAGAGACTCGGGTACCGGCTCTGGATCGTCCTTGTGGGCGGCGCGCCGCTTCCCGCCGAGGACGAGAGGTTCTGGCGCAACACGGGCTGCCTCTTCATCCAGGGCTATGGATTGACCGAAACGGCGGCTGTGATCAGCGTCAACGCGCCCCTGTTCGGAGCCTTCGGATCGGTGGGTAGGCCCGTTTCGGACAGCGATCTTCGAATCGCCGAGGACGGCGAGATCTTGGTGCGCGGCCCTGCCGTCATGTCCGGGTATTCTGGCGGCGGCGAGGAGCCCGCGGAGAGCTCCTACTTCCCGACGGGGGATTTGGGCCGGCTGGACAAGCGGAAGCGCCTGTATATCGTCGGCCGCAAGAAGGATATGATTGTGACGGGCGAGGGTTTCAACGTCTATCCGGGGGACGTGGAGCAAGTCCTGAATAGTCATTCGGGGGTGCGCGATTCCGTTGTGTTGGGCGTCGGCCGGGACGGTCACCAGGAAGTGCATGCAACGCTGCTGCTCGCGCCAGGCGCCCTGGCGGACGCGACCGTCCGCGAAGCCAACCGGGTTTTACCGGCGTATCAGAGGATCCGAAGCTGGACGGTCTGGCCGGAAACGGACTTTCCGCGCACGAGCCTACAGAAGGTGAGGCGGAGGGATGTCGAAGCCCGCCTTGCGAGCCTTCAGCTCCCGGCTCGATCGGAAACCGGCGGCGAAGCCCCCCTTCGGCTCGACGAAATTCTGGGAATCGGCGACAGGCGTGAGATGTTGCATCGGCTCGCTGCGTACGTCGCGGCCGAATCGACTGGAGATCGAGAGGCGGAACGAACAGCTATTGGCGAGCTCGGCCTGAGCTCGCTCGACGCCGCGGAATTGTTGTTTCTGCTGGAACAGACCGCCGACGGGTTCGCGAGCCGGCTCGCATTCAACGAGAACGCGACTATTGCGGAGTTGCGGTCGTTGGCGCGCGGCGCCCGTGAAGAGAGCGGCGCCGCATCGGAATTCAGTCCGGAGCCTCCACGCTGGGCCGATAACGGGGCTCTCGTTCTTTTCCGGCGCTTGATCAACTTCCCGCTCTTCCGAACCTGGCTGGCGTTCCACGCCCGTCTGAATGTCGAAGGCCTCGATCATCTCGATAGCATCAACGGGCCGCTGCTCTTCGCGTGCTCGGGCCATGAACATGCCGCGGACGTGTTGTTGATCTATTGCGCGTTGCCGCCCCGGCTGCGGCGCCGGATCGCGGTCGTAGCGAGCCGCTGGGTCTTCACCGCCTATCTCCAACCGGCCCACCCCGGCTTCTCCGTCCTTGACCGGGCCATCACCGCCGCCGCTTTTCATTTCCTCGTTCCCCTGCATTTCCCATTCGCGTTGAGCTCAAACTATGCGGCGGCCAACGAGACCCTTGTGGAAATCTGCCGCCTCATCGACCGCGGCTATAGTCCGGTCGCGTTCGAGGGCGAGGGGCTGACGCTGGCCGCGCGGCAGACGGGCCGGCCCATCATCCCGGTCCACATCGAGGGCAACGCCGGCATCGGTTTCGCCCCCGGCTCCAGCGCGCTTTGGTGAAAGTCCGCTT
>CAYOPA010000343.1:0-6094 GCA_964405625.1 uncultured Bryobacterales bacterium | reverse complement strand
GATCGAACCCGCGACATTCAGCTTGGGAAGTCCAGTCTCGATTGAACACAAAGAACATAGAGCGCCGCGAAGTCCATCCTGGTTCTTCAATTGCCCAAGAAATCCTGATCAATCCTGTTCCGCCAGTCTTATAGGACCACAAACGGACCACGCGACAGCTGCTTATCCTCGGCTCAGCGCCTTGGAGGCACAAGCTTTCACAGCCGAGGTCGCAGATTGTTGGCCTTCCGCCACCGGCTGTCAGGAGCCGAAAACTTCGTCGATGATCTCCAGCACACGTGACAGATATTGGCTTACCTGCCTTGAATCCGTCCGCATCCAGAGATCCGGCGCGATCAGCCGATTTAATTACGGCGAGAACCTTTCGGCCCGGACGATAAACCTGTTCGGAGCCGGGCCCACGAAGTAGAACGGATGGCAGGTGACCAGCGTCAGAACTTCGTTGCTGGTCGGGTTCAGCACCGCCACGTCATCGGGGCTCACCACTCGCAGGGAGACGACCCGATAGCTCAACTGCGTTCCCGGCGCCGTCAGGGTGATGATGTCGTCCACCTCGACGCCCTCCAGCGGCCGAAAGAATGTGTCGCGGTGCCCGGCGATCCCGATGTTGCCAGGGCGTCCCGGCAGCGCCGTGCCGGGGATATGCCCGACGGCGCGGCGCAGCGTGCGTTTGTCGATCCCTTCGGCTACCACCACCGAGAGCCCAAGACGCGGGATCTCGAGACGACCGACCACGCCGTCGAGCATGGCGGATCGCGGCTGGACAACGGCCGCGGAGGGATCGCCCCGCGGCGGGATCAAGATGGGCGGCAACTCGTCCTGCGACCGGCGATCCAACTCGCGGCCCTGGCGTGTCTGGTAGGTCCAGGAATCCAGCAACACAAACGCGCAGTAACCCAACAGCAGCAAGCCGACCGCCACCAGCCCATGCTGCGCCCAGCGCAGAACGCGCCGGGCGAAGCTCTTCGAAATCAATATTTTCAATGGTCTTCGCCGCCCTCGCGAGGCTGGGCGACGTAGCCCGTTCGGGTCCGCAACGTGAGCCTCCTGTGGGCCGGGTTGCGGGCGACGATTCGGATGGACCGGAACGCCCCGGCCGGCTTGTCGCTGGTCGAGAAGTATCCCACCGCGTATTGGTTCCGAATTTCCTCGGCGATGCTCTCGCAAATCGCCATGACGGAGCTGAGCTTGTCGGGAAAGTAGGCTTCACCGCCCGTTTCACGCGCCAAGCGTTTGAGCGCTCCGGGGTTCCGGTCGGGGTCGTCGTCGTCAAAAAGCCCAATCGTGTAGAGGATGGCGCCGGATTGCTCAGCCTGCGCCAGGACGTCGCGCAAGGCGATTCCGCTGGCGTTGTCGCCGCCGTCGCTGATTATCAGGAGCGCATTCTTGTCGTGAGTCCCCGCCGCAAGCCGCTCGATTCCCAGCGCAATCGCGTCGTGGAGCGCTGTCATTCCCGCCGCCGGCTGCCGCGAGATGGCGCGCTCGAGCTCGGCGGAGTTGTTGGTGAACGGCGTCGACTCGGGCAGGCCCAGGCTCACGCGCTCGTTGAAGTTGACGACGAACATCTCATCGTCGGGATTGCTGGCCTTTACGAAGGATCGGGCGGCGGCAATCACCTCGGGGAGCTTGGCCCGCATGCTGCCGCTGTGGTCGACGATGATCCCCACGGTGACGGGAACGTCTTCGTAGTGGAACAGCCGGATCGTCTGGCGGACGCCGTCCTCATAAACTTCAAAGTCCTGTTCGCGCAGATCGGAGATAATTAGTCCGTTGCGATCCCTCACGGTCGCGTGGAGCACGACCAGATCCACATCCACCGCCAGGCGGAATGGCTCCGGCTCCTGCGCCGCGGCCGACTGCAAGAGGACCAGTGCGAGAACAAGCTTCCCGGAGCTCACATTCATCTCTCCACTTTGTCCGTCACGACGCTCGCAATTGACAGTATTGCGGCAACCAGACGGCGTCCTCCACCTGCTGCGGGACATCCCTCATCTCGATCCCGGCTAAACCCTCGTCGGCCGCTGTTTGAGCAACCTCCACCGCCACTGTAATCGATACCTTTCGCAGATTATCGAAATGGGGAAGCAGCGATGCGCCGGGCATGCGAGCAGCCACCAGGCTGGATACGGCGTTCGCCGCCGCTGCAAACATGCTCGGGCTGATCTTCCGGGCGCGGGACACAATGGCGCCGAGCGCAAGGCCGGGATACAGCATCGCATTGTTCGTCTGGCCGATGACGTGGGTGATGCCTTTGTGGGTGACGGGGCTGAACGGGCAGCTCGTGGCGATCAAGGCGCGGCCATCCGTCCAGGCGATCAGGTCGGCCGGGGTGGCTTCAACATAGCCGATCGGCCCGGACAGCGGAAAGATGATGGGCCGCTCGGTATGCGCCGCCATCTCTTGGATGATCGCTTGAGTAAACGCCCCAGTCACCGCCGATGCGCCGATCAGAACGGTCGGCCGGACGCGGCGCACCACTTCAGCCAGGTCGATGCGGGCGCCGTCGCGCTTCCAGCCCTTCACGTCCGCGACGGAACGGGCGTAGACTGCCTGGCAAGGGTCCATGAGGGAGTCCATCCCCTCGATCAACAGTCCGTGGGCATCGACGCACCAGAAACGGCCGACCGCGTCCTCGTTGGAAAGCCCCTCGCGCGTCATCGCATCCCGAAGCCGATCGGCAATGCCGACGCCCGCCGTGCCCGCGCCGAAAATGACCACGCGCTGCTTCGAAATCGGCTCGCCGCAAATTCTCGCGGCTGAAAGGGCCGCCGCCAACGTGATCGCGCCGGTGCCTTGCAAATCGTCATTGAAAGTCGGCAACTCGTCGCGGTACCGCTCCAGAATGCGCCGACCCTCGGCGGGCGCAAAGTCCGCCCAATTCAAAACCGCGTTGGGAAACAACTTGGTCGTCGCCTGGACGTAAGCGTCGATAAAGGCGTCGTACCGCTCCCCCTGGACGCGCGGGTGCTGGTTGCCGATATACATCGGGTCATGAAGCAGGCTCTCGCGATTGGTGCCGACATCGAGCATCACCGGGATCGACCGGAGCGGATCAATGCCGCCCGCCGCGGTGAAGATGGCCAGTTTGCCTACCGAGATCTCCATGCCTCCGACGCCCCAGTCGCCGATTCCGGGGATCCGCGCCGCGTCGGTCGCAACGATCAAATCGACGCCGTCCGGCGCGATGTTCAAGTTCTCAAACGCCGACTCAATCTCTTCGGGGTGGTCGATGGAAAGGTAGACCCCCCTTGGGCGCCGCAGCTCGTGGTGATACTGCTCGATCGCCATTCCGACCGTGAGGTCGTTGACGATCGGAATCATCTCGAGGAGATGCTCGGAAAACAGCCGGAAGAACAGGACCTCGTTGCGGTCGTGCAGGGTCGTCAAATAGGCGTTCTTGCTGAGTGAATCCGGTAGCTGTTGGTATCGAAAGTAGGCGCGCTTGGTCTGTGCGTCCAGTGTGCTGACAATGGCGGGCAGCAGGCCGGTTAGGCAGAGCGCGCTGCGTTCCACAATGGAAAAGGCCGTCCCTTTGTTGAGGTGAGGCGTGGTGAGCACCGCCATCCCCCGCGCCTTGGTCGCCTGTCTGCCGGGCGCGATGGAGGAGCGCCGCCGCTTTGATCGGGCCGAACCAGGCTCGCTAATGAGTGTCGTCATGCTCGTGTGTTCCGTTCTCGTTGGCCGGTTGTCGCCTCATTGGCGACAGGGCGTATGCAAAGATCAGTCCTTTGACCGCGACAGAGCTGAATTGGGGACCAGCGGC
Organism: uncultured Bryobacterales bacterium; assembly: GCA_964405625.1. Taxonomy (GTDB): domain Bacteria; phylum Acidobacteriota; class Terriglobia; order Bryobacterales; family UBA6623; genus RI-231. Next base: position 2,331 of record CAYOPA010000343.1, on the reverse strand, counting down.
CGCTCGCTAATCGCCGGTTTCGGCGCGCTGAAGACACCGTTGCGGAGTCTGGATTGTCATCAATCAACCTCCAGCTCTTGGGGGAGCGCCGACCACAGAGTCTCCCGGGCCGCCGCGGCTTCAGCCGCCGTGCTGCGCGCCATGAGTAAGAATTTGTCGTTTTTCTCAATTTCCGACTCAAACTTCAGGACGCTATCCCTGGGCAAGATCATGCTGTAGGCGCCGGCGATTGCGGCGCCTAATCCGCCAATCGCCGCCGCGGCGCCGAGAGCGCCTCGAATCCACGAAAACATCGAGTCCCAGACCGCTCCCGCTTCGATGCCGGGAATCACGATCAGCGCTGTACCGGCGAGCAGCCCCAGCGCGCCGCCGCTCAGGGCGCCTGCCTTACCCCAGCTTCGGATGCGGTCCCGTATGGTGTAAAACCCGGTCACGCGCTCAACCACGCTGTAGCTCTGCATCACGAGCGAAAGCCGCCGGACATCGTAGCCGCACAGATGGAGACGCCGAACCGCATCTTCCGCCTCTGCGTGCGAGCCATAGATTGCAACCAACGCTTCGTCATCCGCCATCGATCCGCCCTCCTTCCACTAAGCGGGACGCGGCGGCCCGATGACGGCCGCGCCCCGCTAGCTAATCGCAGGCCCCTAGGCGATGCGCCTCCGTGCGAATCGCACGGCGAGGGCTCCGCCCATGGCCAGCAAGCCGAGCAGCGCGGTCAGCGCCAACGGGCCGGCTGTGTCAGGGAGCGTAGCCGGACGGCTCTGCGCCATCCGCACGGGCTCGTCGGCCTGCGCCAACTCCGCCGGCGGCGGCGGGGTCACCACCTGAGCGATCTCCACTTCCTCGCCCGAAGGCTGGACGGCCCGAACCGAGCTTCGTTGGAGGTCCCTCACAACGGGTTCCGCGGCCGATCTTATCGGTTGGGTGGAAGCCGGAAACTCGTCCGGCACGAAGAGCACGGGCGTATTGGTGGCCTTGGCCAACTCAATCGCCTTGGCCTTCGGGTAGACGAACTCTTCGCCCCAGTTTCTGCCGGGGTAGAACCAAGCCCTCAGGGCCTCGGGCTCGCCGGCCGGCCTTTCGGCAAAGGTGATCACCGTCTTGTCAGTCGCCTTTAGCCGATAGTTCGGAATGGCCAGAATCGTGGCGAGAACCCTGGTCTCGGACTCGTTGTGAATTTGGACGATATGTCGGCTCGCGCTCGAATCGAGCACCTTGAACACGTAAGTGCCCGCCGGCAGGATATTCTCGCCCGGGGCGTGGACCCCTGGAATTTCCACCGGGCCGCTGAACGTAATGACAGTTTTTCTGTCCCACGCATCAGCGCTCGCCTGCGGTGTGAACGCCGCGCCCACCAGCGCACAGCAGAGCGCCGTCATCATTCTGATCTTCATGTTGTTTCTCCTGCTTTCGTGAATCTTTCTTTGGACCCTCCGCGTTGTTGTCACGACGGCGATGCATCTCAACGAGCGAGCCCGCATTTATACAAGGCATTCCACTGGCCTCTGGGGCCACAGCCTTTGGTTGGCTCTACTTGGCCGCCTTCAATGGGCCGGATGGGTCCGTGGATGGGCGTGAAAAGTGACCCCTCGGCGTCATTCGACGGCTGGGCGTCGGACGCCGCCGGCTTGGCAGCCCGTGGCAGAAGCGCCGCAGGCCGCGTTGCGTGCGCCGCGGCGGCGAATGCAACGCGGCGCGAGGATGGCCGATACTGCTAGCCAACCCGTAGATCGGCGGCCTTCGCTTCGCCGTTGGCGGAGTACCGTGACGGCTTCAATCGCTGAATCCGTCGCCGCAGGCGCAGCAGCCGAACCCGAATCGCGCTCGGCGTGCAGGTGGTAACTGGCGGCGTTCTCGGGCGTGACCTCGGCGTAGCTCAGGAAGGCCGGCGAGAGCACCGTGCCGCGCGCGGTGCGCCCCAGGACCAGGCTCTCGTCGGTGTCCTCGTCGACCTCGTCGTGCCCGTGGTAGAGCCCGTCCAGGATCCAACCGGTCTTGAAGTCGACGAACACGGCATTGTCGTCGGGGCCTCCGGTGGGGCCGAGCACGCCCACCACGGACATCGCCAGGGCCGGCGGTTTCGAGACGTCGTAGAGCTGTTGCGGGTCCGAGAAGAGGCGTTCGCCCGGGCCGAGCCCCGACGCGCGCGCGACGGTCGCGCCGAGCACGCATTCGCCCAGCACGAACGGCAGCCCGCCCCGCGCGGCGACCAGCCCGCGCTGTTCGAAGTACTCGGGCGAAGTGCCGACCACCGGCCAACCGCGGGCGGTGAAGCCCAGGTGCAGCGGCACCGCCAACACACCCGGATCGGCGGCCAACTCGTCGTAG
>CAYOPA010000342.1:0-6126 GCA_964405625.1 uncultured Bryobacterales bacterium | reverse complement strand
AGGAAGAGGTCCAGAACACCATCAAGGCGTATGGCGCGCGGAAGCGCATCGGCGAGGACCGCGGGCTCTTCCAGGACCGCAAGAGTTTCTCGGAGGTAGTCGAGCTGACGTCTCGCGTTTCAACGGACAAGGTCGCCGAGGCGCGGCGGCGGCTCGAAGCGAAGTTCCACCAGCTCGACCAACGGGTGGACTGCGCGATTGCGACGAACATGATCTCCGTGGGCCTGGACATCCAGCGGCTGGGGCTGATGGTCGTGCTGGGCCAGCCGAAGACGAACGCCGAATACATTCAGGCCACAAGCCGCGTCGGTCGCGACGACACGCGCCCAGGGCTGGTTGTTACGCTCCTCAACATCCACAAGCCGCGTGACCGCTCCCATTACGAGCGGTTCCGCTACTACCACGAGACGTTCTATCGTTCCGTGGAGGTGTCGAGCGTGACGCCGTTCTCGGCGCGCGCGCTGGATCGCGGCTTTGCCGGCGCGCTGGTAGGCCTGGCCCGGCATGCAATCCCGGAGATGACGCCGCCGGGGGGTGTTGAGCGTATCGCCGACATGCGGGCGCAGCTTGAGCAGCGGCTTCTCGACAGCTTCCTCGCTCGCATCCGATTGCAGCCGTTCGCCGATGAGGACGAGCGGGAGGAATGCCTGCGCAGCGTCCAGAACCGGATCGTGGACTTGCTGGACTCCTGGCGGAAGATTTTCGACGATTACCGCGACGTGAGCGTCGCCATGCAGTACCAGAAGTAAGAGGAGAAGCAGCCGCGTCCGCTGCTCCGCGAAATGCTCGACAAGGATTTCGATTCCGAGCACCACCGCAAGTTCCGCGCCAACCGCTCGCTCCGGGACGTGGAGCCGAACGTCAACCTGTTCCTGAAAGAGCTCAACGGCAGGGAGGTCAGCGATACCGCATGAGCCGGAAATCACACGGACAGGTCCGGCGCGGGCAGGTCATCACGACCTACGGACCGGGAGCGCTGATCGACCTGCCGAAACATTCGGCGATTGTCGGCGGGCTGGACACTTGGCCGAAGACCAGCGACCTGGAAGAGATCCTGGAACCGCGGCTGACGCGCAAGCTCCAAATCATGACGAGCGTTCCGGCGCCGAGCTTGTTCGCGCCGCCCGCAGACGAAAACGACCCGAGCGTGTCCGCCAAGGGAGTCGGAGCGTGGCGATTCCCGTCGTGGTTTGTCGTGCAGGAGGCGGCGAGCACGGAAGACCGGGAGCGGTCACGCCGACTCGTCCACGGCAAGGCGTTGGACGAGAGAGGGAAGTTCGACGGGCGGCCGGTTGTGGCGACCCGCTTCGTCCGTGCATGTCCGAAGGGCCACGTGGACGACCTCGACTGGCAGGCTTTCGTTCACGGTCCCGGAGACCCTTGTCGCCGGCAACTCTGGCTGGATGAGCGCGGCACGGGCGGCGATCTTGGCGACTTGGTCGTCCGATGTGAGTGCGGCCGGTCGCGCGGCCTCCACGAGGCGACGCAGATTGAGATGAATCCGCTTGGCACATGCCAGGGATCCCGGCCATGGCTGGGCCGAAACACCGAAGAGGATTGCAAGCTGCCGAGTCGCCTGCTGATCCGCACGGCGTCGAACGCCTACTTCCCGCAAGTCGTCAGCGTGCTGTCGTTGCCCGACCGCGGAAGCGAAGTAGAAACGGCCGTCAGAAAGCTGTGGGAGGATCTTCAAATTGTCGACGACGCCTTCGGTTTGGCCTTCTTGAAGAAGAAGCCGAAGATTTTGGAGGAGCTTGATTCGTTCACCGACGACGAAGTGCTCGGCGCGATCCGGGAGGTCAAGGGCGGCAAATCGGACGAAAAGGACATCAAGCAAGTGGAGCTCGAAGCCCTGCTCGCGGCGCCCGAAGGATTTGGCGATGACGTGCCGGTCGATCCGAATTTTCACGCTCGCCGGCTGCCCGACCAGTCCTGGCGACGTTCGAAACGCAGCGACGCCATCGAGGCCGTCGTCCAGGTACATCGGCTGCGCGAGGTGCTCGCGTTGGTCGGCTTCACCCGGTTTGAGGCGGTTACGCCGGACATCAACGGCGAATTCGAGACCGATGTCGAACGAGCGCAGATCGCGATTGATCCCACATGGTTCCCCGCTGTCGAGAATCGCGGCGAAAGACTGTTCGTGCAACTCCGCGCAAACCAGGTGGCGGATTGGCATGCACGATTAGCCGTGAAGCAACGCCTGGACGCTCTGGCAAAAGGCCACGAGCAATGGTCGAAAGAGCGGAAACACCAGCGCCCGTTCCCCGGCGGTCCGTACGTATTACTGCATACGCTCTCGCACCTGCTCCTTCAGTCGCTGGCGATGCGTTGCGGCTATCCCGCTAGCTCCATTCGAGAGCGGGTCTACGCCGACACCAAGGCCCGACGCTTCGGCATTCTCCTCTACACGGGCAGCCCTGACGCCGAAGGGACGCTTGGGGGCCTTGTACAGCAAGCGCGCCACATCGAGGACCATCTCGTGCAGGCGCTCCGGACGAGCGCCCTTTGCTCCAACGACCCGATCTGCGCCCACCACGTTCCGGGTGGAAGCATGGAGAGCCGCCGGCTTCACGGCGCCGCCTGCCACGGCTGCGCGTTGGTCGCCGAGACTTCCTGTGAGATGAGGAACGATTACCTGGATCGAGCGCTGGTCGTGCCGGTGCTGGGTTGTCCCGACGCTGCGTTCTTCGGAGCTGTTCCGTGATCGACAGCTTGCTCGACCTCCCGTCTCATCTCCGCGACCGGTTGGCGAGCGCCCTGGAGTCAGGGCATCTGGGGCCGGCGCCCACCATCTCCGCGGTGCGGTCCGTTGTCGGGAACCGAGAGGACGCCGAGACGCTGACAGCGGCCCTCGTTGAGCTTGGCCGACTTGGCATTGCAGGGTCCGGAGCGGTGGCATGGCTCCGAGCGATGGACCGGGCTACAGCGAATGTGAGGAAACCCGACCTCGTCTGGTCCGGTCCCGAAGCCGCGGGCTTGCACGCCCGGGACACCAGACGAGTCTACGAAGAGCTGCTGGGTTCCGCTGAGCGTTCGGTCTGGGCCTGCACCTACGCGTTCTTCGACGGTCCCAAGGCCTTCGAAGTCTTGGCTCGGCGAATGGAGGCCGCACCAGCCCTTCGAGTCACTTTGCTGCTGAACATTCAACGCAAGAGGAGCGATTCGACCGCCACGGAACAACTCGTGCGACGATTCGCGGAGCGCTTCTGGCAAACCGACTGGCCTGGATCGTCGAGGCCGCGTGTTTTCTATGATCCCCGCGCCCTGGAGCCTGACGGGCGGCGCGGAGTTCTCCATGCGAAGGCCGTCGTCGCCGACGACGAAGCTGTCTTCATCACTTCAGCGAACCTGACCGAAGCGGCGTGGGACCGCAACATCGAGCTCGGGGTGCTGGTCCGCGACCGAGCGCTCGCGCTAACCGTTACGGGTTATTTCCAGAATCTGATCGATAGAACGCTGCTAAAGCCCCTCCCGCCAGAATGACCCTCCTCGACGCCAATCGACTTCCATACCAATCGCCGTTGTGTTCGTTCGCGTGCGGCGAGGAGCGTCTGGACAGGGATGAACAGCGTAAGTCCAGCTCGACGGAATCGCGATCGCGCCGACGGAGAGCTTGATGAGCGGGGAAGCGAAACAGCCGACGTGACGACGATCAAAGTAGGAGCGGCTGCGGATCGTCGAGGAGAGCTTGCACGGCTGCAGGTGTTCACGACGCGTCTGGGACTTCCGGTCGGGTACAATCCGTCCAGTAACGGGTCGACACAGGGGCATGGGCTTGCGCCGCCATCGGCCTCAAGACTGATGCGATCGCTTAGGAGCCGACGGTGACGACGCTCTTTATCAGCCACAGCGGCAAGGACAAGGCATGGGCCGAATCCGTCCGCCAGGGCCTGCGGGACCAGGGCTATCGCTGGCTCTTCCTCGACTCGCACCCGGACGACGGCATCGCGGCCGGTACAAAATGGGAACAGACACTGTGGCAAAAGCTGCGCCAGAGCCGCGGTGTGGTCGTGCTCTGCACCACCCACTGGTTGCGGTCCCCCTGGTGTGTTGCTGAAGCGATGATGGCTCGCGAGCGCGGCAAGCCCGTGTTCCTGCTCGCAGCGCCCGGGATTACCGGCGGTGGTCAGATCAAGGGTGCTGGGAGCTCTGAGCCGACGCCCGAGCTGCCGGACTTCCTCAAGGATACTCAGTTCATCAGCGTGGCCGGTCTGAGCGCCGACGAGGTGCTGCAGCGTCTCCGGCGGGGCCTCGAGGAAGAGGGGCTGCACGACGACTTCCCGCCGCCGAAAAAGCCCTACCCGGGGCTCGAACCGTTCCAGGAGGGCGATGCCGCCGTCTTCTTCGGCCGTGGCGACGACATCGACCGCGTGCAGGGTACGCTGAACCGCAGCAGCAAACGGAACGCTCCAGGCTTCGTTCTGGTGCTGGGCGCCTCGGGCTGCGGTAAGTCCTCCCTGGTGCGCGCCGGTGTGCTGCCGCGATTGGACCCTACTCGGGTCGGCAAGGCCGCGGCGGGCAACTGGGTGATCCCGGATGCGTTGTTCGGGCGTGGCGGCCTCGAGGACCTGGCGAGGAGCCTTTCATTGGCCTTTGGGGCCGCCGGGCGTCCTAAATCGCTCGTGGCCATCCGTGAGCGACTCAAGCCGGCCCGGGAGGCAAATGGCGGCATCGAAAAGGCGGCGGCGGCCCTGGGCGAGTTGGCGAGCGAGTTGCTGGCCGCGCGCGGTCTCGCCGACGGGTTGGTCCTGCTCGTGATGGACCAGCTCGAGGAGGTCTTCGGCACGACCCCGGACTCCGATTCCCGGGTCCTGCTGCGGCTCTTGCTCGCCGCGAGTGACCTGGAGAACGGGCGGGTCCGCATACTCGCTACGATGCGCTCGGACTTCTTGAACGACTTCCAGCTCTTTCCGGGCGCGACGGGCCTCTACGAAGCGGCGCCGCTCGACCCGATGGCGAAGAGTCGTTTCGCCGAGCTGATCGAGGGCCCCGCCCAACGATTCGGACTCGATCTCGGCCCCGGCCTGACGCAGCGGCTCGTCGAGGACACCCGACACGACGACGCCCTGCCGCTGCTCGCTTACACGCTGGAACAGCTCTACGCCAAGGGGGGCCAAGACGGTGAGCTGACGATTGAGACGTATCAGGAGTTGTTTCCCGCCGTCACCATCCTCAACGACGACGGCAGCAGCACCGAGTACCGCGGGGTGTCCGCCGCCGTCAAGCATCGGGCGGATGAGATCTTGCGAGAAACGGGCTACCAAGGTCTAGATGAGGGCGACCCGCGCATGCGCGACCTCCGCAGCGCCTTCTACAGCCTGGCCCAGGTGGGGGAGTTTGGCCAATTCACCCGGCGCACCGCGCTTTGGTCGCAGCTGCCGGACTCCTGTACTGACGTCCTGCAAGGCTTCGTAGCCGCGCGGCTGCTGGTGTCCGGCCAGTCTCCCGACGGCGAGCCGACCCTGGATGTCGCTCATGAGGCTCTGTTCCGTGTCTGGGACACCTTAAATGGCTGGCTGCGCAAGGACCGCGATGCTCTCGCGCTACGCGCCCAGATCGAGGCGGCCGCGGCCGCTTGGCAGGCGGAGCCGCGACCGGAGATCCGCGCTCAGCTCCTGTGGGGGGAGGAACGCCTCCTCGCCGCCATCGGGGAAATCGGGCGCAGCGGCGTGTCGCTTGAAGATGTAGCGCGGCCGGAGACGGTGCGCGCTTTCGTCGGCCCGACCGATCCGGATGCGCTCGCTCGGCTGCCGGCGCTCGACGCTGAGGCGGACGCCACCGAGCGGGGCAAGGTCTATGGCGGGGCCTGGCGCCTTCCCCTCGGGCACGAGGCGCGAGCGAGCGTCGGCGTGCGCCTGGCCATCCTGGGCGACCGCCGCCCCGGTGTCGGCCTGCGCGCCGACGGCCTTCCGGACATCGATTGGCTCCCCGTGGACGGCGGCGAGGTGACCGTCGAGATCCGCGTGAATCCGGACGATCCGAGGTCCGAGGTTGTCGATCGCCGCAAACGCACCGTCAAGCCGTTCCAGGTCGCCCGCTACCCGGTCACGGTCGCCCAATTCCAGAAGTTCCTGGACGTGTGTCATCACGAGGGCCAATGGCGGCTGCCGCCGGGCTTCCCTGTCG
>CAYOPA010000341.1:0-6131 GCA_964405625.1 uncultured Bryobacterales bacterium | reverse complement strand
GGGATTCCATCCCGAGCTCAGCGGCCGGGAGAACGCCTACCTGAGCGGCGCGATCTTGGGAATGAACAAGGCCAGTATCGACAAAAAGTTCGATGAGATCGTTGCCTTCGCCGAGGTGGAGCAATTTGTCGACACGCCGGTAAAGCACTACTCGAGCGGGATGTATCTGCGGATGGCCTTCGCAGTGGCGGCGCACCTGGATCCGGAGATCCTGCTGGTCGACGAAGTCCTTGCTGTCGGGGACGCCGCGTTTCAGAAGAAGTGTTTGACGAAGATGGTGGAAGTGGCGAAGGCCGGACAGACGGTCCTCTTCGTGAGTCACAACTTGGACGCGGTGCTTACGCTTTGCAGCCGCTCGATCGTGCTGACCAAAGGGCAAGTGGATTTCGACGGCACGCCCCAGGATGCGATCACGCACTACCATCGCACATTGTGCGCGGTGGGAGGCAGTCTCGACGAATCGATGATCTACCAGGAAGGCCCCGACGTTCGGCCGCAACTGCCGAGGGTGACAGGAGTCGAAGCACTGCGGGCGGACGGCGAGCCAGCCTCGCTCGTCACCACCTGGGACGACATCGTGTTCCGGATTCACTACGTCTCCGACAAGACTATTCCCGATGGGTCCATCGTGATAGACATCCGGGATTATAAAGAACAGCGGTTGATGGTGCTAGACTCCGGGCCAAAGCTGGGGATCATGGCGGGGAACCACTTCGTGGATTGTCATGTCCGGAAGCTTCCGCTGCCGTCTGGCGAATACTTCTTGACGATCGGGATCACCAATCCTTTTGTAGACTGGCTGTGGCGCGGATTCAGCCTCGGGGCGCTACGGGTGAATTCGCGCGACATCTATCAGATTGGAAGGCCGCCGACCTACACACGAATGACAATCGCCGCGGAATATTCTTACAGCCCTGATCACATGCCTTCCAACCGCACGCCAGCGGCCGGCGTCGGCGTCGACGAATATGCCCACTCTCAAACAAACGGTCGATCTTCTACGCGACAACTGGCGTAAGAATCACCGCCATCACGGCGGCCTGACCGCTGTCGCGCGGTGTGGCTATGGCGCCTGGAGTCTGAAAGCCCGAGCTCCGTTGGCCGAGGACCAAGGTTCTTCGGGAGTGGACTGCGTCACCTTTTCAGTCGTTCCCAACCTGACGGCCCTGTGGGCGGTAATGATGAAGCGCGCCATTCCGGATTCGCGCGCTCGCATCTGGGTGGGAGACTGTTCGGGAGGCTTCGACAAAGTGCGCGCAATCGCACCTGGCGTCAGGCACTTTCCGATGGTCAACTACCTGCACGGACTCAAACTCGACATTTTCCTCAACAACTTCCTGCGCTCGGAGTTCGTGGTAGTCAGCGACGATGACGTTTTCTGGCTCAGCCAAGAGCCATGGCGGTGGGCGATGGAAGAGTTCGCCAAGGATCCGGCAACCGCCGTTGTAGCGCTTGTGCCGAGATCCCGATTCCAATGGAACCTCGATGGACGGCAGTATCAGCCGATGGGCTCCTACTGCCTCATCGTAAGACGAAGCACCTGGCTGAAAGAGTCGCTGTCGTTCCAAGCAGTTCCGAAGCCTAGCCCTAGTGCGAGCTCGTATGGCGGCTTGTACGATACCGGCGATTTCGCGAACGTGGAGTTGATCAAGCGGGGATACCGGGTGGCGATCGCCCCAGGGGAGATTCGCGATCACCTGGCTGGCTTCAAGGGTATCTCGAGCGCCGTCCTGCGGATCCAGAAGGATCCTCCCGAGGGGTACGCAGCGGCCTACGGCGATGGGCCGGAACCAATCGTTGAGACCTGTCTGGTGGCTCGAAAGCTGAAACGAGTCATCGAGCAGTACGCCCCCCCTGCTCACTCGGCAGACTTGGCTAGCTCTGATCTGATCGAGCGCGCCTATCGGGAATTGCTTCCGCTCGTGGAGCCGGATCAACTGGCTATCATCGAGGACCGGGTATCGATTCTCACCAAAAGGATCGCCGCTTCGCTGGGCAGCACCATAGCTCCCGCCCATGCCGGCAGTATATCGCCCTAGTCGTCGCCGCCATGCCTGTTTCACCTCTGGTTGAGGACGATCCGCGGCAGGAGTCCGCCCGTCAGATGAGCGCGTTTTCGGATCTACTGCTCGAATTGGGCCCGACTCGGATGGAGGCCGTGCCGACGCGAGGGCGGCCGTGGGTTACCGCTTTGGAGAAATCTGGCTTCCGGCTGCGGACGTCGAGGCCGATACGTAAGGTTCCGATCCTCACTCATGAGGCCGTGAACGGCTGGAATCTGTGGGCAATCGGAGAAATCAACTCCTACGACGGCCGCGACGGCGCCACCGATTTCTGCCTCCGCCGGTTTGGCAACGATCTCGCCGACGGCCAAGCCGGGCGGCCGGCGCAGTTGGGCGGACGCTTTCTGATAGCCGGCTGGAGCGACCAGGAGTCGAAGTGGTCGATCTGGACGGATCGCTGCGGCTCGGTGCATGCCTACCTCTGCGGCAGCGAAGGGCGGATGGCGGTCGGCACCTACTCAACTTCGGTCTACCAGTATTCGCGACGTGAATTCAACTGGACCGGGTTGGCGGGATTTTTTCGAACCGGCTTTTTCCCGACCGACACCACCTTCTACAACGACTGCACGGTGCTATTGCCGGCGTCGTGTTACGAATTCTCAGCCGACGGCAAGCTGATCGGGCAGGCGGCGTATTGGGAATGGACACACCGCCCGCGCCTGGACCGCTCCGAGAACGATACCATCGCCGAGTTCGGCGAGATCCTTTCGAAGGCGGTGGCCCGCGACGTCCGGTCCGGCAGGGTGGCGTTGCCGCTATCAGGCGGGCTCGATTCGCGGACGGTTGCCGCTTGCCTTCCAGAGGGCGCGGCGCCGTCATCGTTCGGATACGGATACGGCGACGATTCCGTGGAGATCCGTTTGGCGGGCGAGGTGGCTCGAGCGGCGGGGCTTCCGTTCCGCCCGCATGCCATCCGGCCGTATCTCATCGAGCGGCTGCCCTCCGTGCTCGAAGCGGTGGAGGGGTTCCAGGATCTGACGCAAACTAGGCAGGCGGATGTTTCGGACTGGCTGGGGTCAGAGGCAGACTTCGTGATCGGCGCGCACTGGGGCGACGTCCTTTGCGACTCGCTCGGCCCGGCCGATGTGGCAGACGCCGAGGCGGCGTTCTCGGTGCTGCACAAGAAGATGGTGAAACGCGGTTCGGATTGGCTTACCGTCAACCTGTGTGCTCCGCAGCTTCCGGGCGCTGACGTGCCGGAACTGGTGCGGGCGGAGCTGCGGAAAGCGTACGATGGGCTCGCGCAGATCGAAGACTCCGATTTCCGGGCCAAGGTCGTGAAGACGCGCCAGTGGGCCTTCCGTTGGACGCTTCCCAGCATTCGCGCCTATCAGCTCGGGGCTGTGCCGCGACTTCCGTTTCTGGACCCGGAGCTACTAGACTTTTTCTGCACGGTGCCCACGCGGATGGTTCAAGGCCGCCGCTTGCAGATCGAGTTCTTGAAGCGCCATGCCCCGGCGCTCGCTCGAGTACGGTGGCAAGCCTACGACGCGGACTTGTATCACTACCAGTATTTCGACACGCTGCAACTCCCGAGACGAACCTGGAAAAAGCTGCTTCGCGGTCTCGACCGGCGGCCCCGGATCAGCCGGAACTGGGAAATCCAGTTCCTTAGCGGCGGGATGCTTGAGCGTCTACGCGAGGAGATCCTCGGCAAACAGTCGATCGCAGCGGATCTGGCGCCCGCCGCTAAACTGCGCGCCCTGCTTGATGAGTTCGAGCGAGCCCCAACCGGTGCGAACGGGTACACCGTCTCGATGTTGTTCACGTTTTGCGCCTGGGCCCGGCTGATTCATCGCGGCGTTTAGGTTTCTGTTCCACTCATGGCCTCCTCAGCAACTACACGAAAGGCGCACATCCTAGTGGTGGGAGGAAAATGGCCTCCAGAGACGTTCATTGCGCGGCGGCTCGTGGGCTTGGCCGCCGCCGGCTTTCGAGTGACGCTCGCAGTCAAACGATCGCGTGTCAAAGCCGAATTGCCGGGCGTGCGAATCAAGTCACTCCCGGCGCCAGAGCGCGCGCCGTTCACCTCGATCTTCCAACTGGCCCGGTATACGGTTAGCGGCCTTGTCATGTCCCCGCGCAGAGTCGCTCGAATGTGGAGAGCCCTCTCCTCCCACAAGGGAAGGCGGTGGCTGTGGAAACTGATGGAAATCCTACCGTTCGTCGCCGAACGGCCCGATTGCTTGCATTTCGAATGGAACTTCGCAGCGGCAGATTATATCGAGCTTTTCGACGTCATGGATTGTCCGGCTGTCGTCAGCTGTCGCGGCACCCAAGTCCTCGTGGCCCCGCACGATCCGAGACGGGCTCGAGAAGCGTCGCTGATCGGGCTTTCGTTCGAGAAGGCGGCGGCGATTCACTGCGTGTCCGAGGCCGTTGCGCGCAAGGCGGTGGAGTTGGGGGCGTCTAGGGAAAAGATCCGCACTTTTCGTCCGGCCGTGGACACCGTCAGATTCTCTCCCGGGCCGAGGTCGGCCGACTCGCGCGAAGCCGGATTCCGGATCCTGATGACCTGCACGCTCAGTTGGGTCAAGGGCTACGAATACGCGCTTTCAGCCCTGCGGATCTTGCGCGACTCGGGCGTCGACGCGCGGCTGGTGATCGCGGGCGGCGCCGACAAGATCAACCGGCAGCGGCTGCTATACACGATCGAGGACCTCGGCATTCATGAATGGGTGCGGTTGCCTGGGCCGTTGTCTCCGGACCAAGTGATCGCGGAATTGCGAAGCGCCGATGCATACCTGCTGTCGAGCGTCAGCGAAGGGATTTCGAACTCGGTTCTCGAGGCAATGTCATGCGGAGTCGCGGTGGTGTCTACCAAGTGTCCTGGGATGGAGGAAGTGATCACGGATGGCGTCGACGGGTTTCTGGCGCCGCAGCGGGAGCCCAAGGCGATGGCGGCATGTCTGGCTCGACTCGCACAGTCGCGGGAGTTAAGAGAGACCGTGGGCAGGGCGGCCCGGCGGCGGATGGTCGAGGCTTTCGATCACGACCGGTTGGTGGCGCAGTGGTCCGGTCTTTATCGTGAGCTTTGCGGTCTTGGATCGCCGCTTCCGCGGAGCGAACGAAAAAACCCCCTTCCTGAGCGTCGGAGCTCACGGGAAGGGGGTCGTCTCTTACAGGAGCGTTAGTCGCGACCGCGAGCGAAAACTACTAGCGCCCGATGAGCGCGACCTCGTCGATCCCAACGTTCGCCTCAGCGGTTCGAACCCTCAGCGTATGGCGCCCAGGACCGAGCTCGATATAGAGCAGAGGGTTGTGCTGCCACCTTCTTCCAGTCCGGACCGGCTGCCACTGGAACTCACTCGACCAGCTTCCGTTCATGGCGAAATGCAGGTCAGGTCCGCCATCCAGCGAGAGGTACACGACCGATTCCGCTGACCGATTCTCCGTGCGCAGCCGGAGCCAAACACTGAGCACCCGCGCGGTCGTGACATCAAAAGTGAAGGTCGCGGCGCCCTGATTCGCGACCGCTGACGCAACATACTGGCCGCCCTGAGCAGCCGAGCTCGCCAGAATCGTCATCGGAGGCGCCAGGCTGGCGGTCTCGGCCTGACACGGTGAGTTCACGGCGCAGACGACCGGCTCCGGAGTGGGGGGCTGGCTAGCAGGGGGGGGCGGTCCTGGTTCTGGAGTGGGCGAAGGAGTCGGCGCTGGAGTAGGCGGAGGAGCCGGGGCAGCCGTACCGGTTCGCTCCAGCAGAAATACGCCGAACTCAGGACCGGTGTGGACCGGCGACCGAGGTGTGTTACCAACCACAGGCGCCTTGGTTCGGTTGCCCATCGGGATTTGAAGCGGACCACCTCCGTAGACGCCCGAAAGGATGGGCGAACCGAAGTAGTTCTGGATATCCCGAACCACGAACGTATCTCCGGCTGAGAGGACGCCTGACACGTTGACGGCAACCGTGGGGGACTGCGCGCCGTTCGAAATGGAGATGATGGACCGATTGGGCTCGTAGCGGTTCGTGCGAAGGCTCACGATCGGAGCGGCTGGAGCCGAGCTGACCACTTGATTCGTGCTGAGGTTCACATGCTGGCGGGCGGTATCGTTAAAGCTTCCGGC
>CAYOPA010000340.1:0-6142 GCA_964405625.1 uncultured Bryobacterales bacterium | reverse complement strand
TTGAAAAGCTCCAGCACGCGCGCGTATTCCTCACTGTTGCGGGCCGCCCATTCTTTATCCTCGAGCGCTGCCGGGTCCAGATAGAACGCATCGGTGCGGGCGACCAGCGGCGTCAGCTCGGCGTTGAGCTTCTCCCACTCGGTGCGAACCGGCTCGCCCCAAGCTTCATAGGCGCCGTGCTCGCGCCAGGTCAGGTTCCACTGCCCCCGGCGGCGCTCCGAGCCCGCGTAGGGCCAAGCAGTGGAATCCAGAATGCCGAAGAGCCCGTAGTAATCGGCCTGCGAGATCGGGTCGAACTTATGGTCGTGGCAGCGGGCGCAGTTGACGCTCAGCCCCAGGAACGCCTTGCCGATGTTGTCGATGGCGTCCTCATAGGTGAGGTGCATGCTGCGCTCGGGCAGCACGTCAAAGCGGCGGGTGTTGGCCAGATAGCCGGTCGCCACGATGTTCTGCCAGCGCTCATCGTCGTTGGCGGCGGGCAACAGGTCGCCGCCAAGCTGCTCGCGCACGAAGCGGTCGTAGGGTTTGTCCTCGTTGAACGAGCGGATGATGTAGTCGCGGTAGTGGCGAATCTGCGGGATGGGGTAGTCGGCTGAATCGCCGGCGGTGTCGGCGTAGCGCACCACGTCCATCCAGTGGCGGCCCCAGCGCTCGCCGTAGGCCGGCGACGCCAGCAGGCGGTCCACAACCCTCGCGAAGGCGTCGGGCGAGCCGTCCGCCACGAAGGCTTCCACCTCCCGCGGCGTGGGCGGCAAGCCCGTCAAGTCATACGATGCGCGTCGGATGAGCGTGCGCTTGTCGGCTTGCGGCGCCGGCTTCAACCCCGCCTCCGCCAGACGGGCGCGCACGAAGCCGTCGATCGGATGATCGGCTCCCCGCGGCGGCGCGGGCTTGCTCACCGGCTGGAAGGACCAGAACGACCGCTCCTCGTCGCTGATCTCAAAGCCGCCGGGAGCGCCGCCCGTCGGCCAGAAAGCCCCCTCCTCCACCCAGCGCTCCAGCGTGGCGATCTCTTCGTCGGCCAGCTTGCCGGTCGGAGGCATCGGCAAACTGCCTTGTTGGTGGCGGATGGACCGAATCAGCAGGCTGCTGGCGGGATCGCCCGCCGCGACCGCCGGGCCGGACTTGCCTCCCTTGGCAAAAGCTTCGGCGGAATCCAGGCCCAACCCGCCCAAGGGCTTCTCGCCGTGGCACGAGACGCAGCGCTGCTCCAGGATCGGCCGCACTTGGCTGACGAACTGCTCGCGCGGCGACAGCGGCCACACGGCGCCGTCGGCGATCCAGCGCTCCAGGTCGGCGATCCGCGCGCCGTCGAGCTTGCCGGTGGGCGGCATCGCCAGGGTCTTGTGCTCGTGCCGGACGGCCTCCATCAGCAAGCTGGCGCCCGGATCGCCGGGAACGATCGCGGCGCCGCGCGAGCCCCCCGCGAGCGCGCCTTCCCGCGAATCGAGACGCAAGCCGCTCATCGCCGCCTCGCCGTGGCAGGCGTGGCAGCGCTCGATCAGGAGCGGCCGAATGCGGGATTCAAACGCCTCTTCCGGAGTCGCCGCCGCCAGGGGCAGCGTCAGGAGCGTCAAAAGGGTCAGGTTTCGCATCGCAGGACGGCGCCGTTATTGTAGTTCACCGCCTGGGCGGCGCCGTGGAATCGCGCAACACCAGCTCCGGCTCGATCACGATCGGCCTGCGAATCGCTTCGGCCCCCTCTTGCGGCGCCAACGCATGAAAGATGAGCTGTCCGATCCGTTGGCGGGGGATGTTGACCGTGGTCAGGGCAGGGTAGAGGTACTCCGACAGCTCAATATTGTCGAACCCGGTGACCGAGATATCGTCCGGTGTTCGCAGCCCTGCCTCGCGAATCTCGCGCAATACGCCGACCGCCATGAAGTCGTTGACGCACATCACCGCCGTTGGCCGAAAATCCGACTTGAGCAATTGCTGCATCGCCTGTCTGCCGCCGTCCGGGCTATCGCCGCCCGAAGCTGTTGTCGCCTTGGCGTCGGGAAACTTCGCCACCGTCGCCTTGAAAGAATTTTCACGTTCCCGCAGCGGGTCCAGCGCGCCATGATGGCCCACAAAGGCCATCCGCCGGTGGCCCAGCGAATAGAGGTACTCCACCGTCCGCTGCATGGCCTTTTCGTAACGCAGATCAATGGTCACGCCCAGCGTCGGCGTATTGTCGGAGTCGAACAGCACGACCGGGTGGTTCCACTCCCGGAGCATCGCGGCGGCTTCGTCATCGCGCTCGGAGACGATTAGCGCCAGCCCGGCGAGCGGGCGGCCCAGCATCCGCTCCACGGCGGCGGCCAGCCGCTCGGGCCGGTAATCGGTGTTTTCGTAAATCAGCTCATAGCCGCCGCGTACGCCTTCTTCCTCCAGCGAATGCAGGATGTCGAGGAAAAAGGGGTTTTCGATGTTGGAGACGATGACGCCCAAGGTGTTGCTGCGTCCGCCGGCAAGGCTTTGCGCGAAGCGGTTGGGGCGGTAGTGCAATTCCTTGACGGCTTGTAAAACACGGCGCCGCGTGGCCTCCTGTACGACATCGGGCTTATTGAGGGCGCGGGACGCGGTGGCGATGGAAACTCCCGCCTTGTCAGCTACTTCCTTCAGTGTCATCGTTCGGGCTCCCGGCTGGAATCACGTTGCAGCTACCCCATAGTCTGCGTCATTGCGGACCCCTTTTGACAGTCCGGAACGCTCGCGCCGCGTTTGCCCGGACTCCGGCTCTTACCTGTGCAGATTTAGCGGCGCATGCGGCCGCTGCGCGCCGGGCTTGGTTCGCCGCGGGGGCGGCTGAATTTCTGTGCTTGCAACTCACGTATGCGCTCGGTAACATACGCGAGCCATCCCCCGGCAAAGAGGTGTATTCAATGCAAGTGCTCAAGATCGGCGCCGCCCTGGTCGTTTTTGTATTCGCTTCCGCCCTCCATGCGCAGAACCCCACGGTCCCGCGCGGCGGCATCCTCAATAACGCTGGTTACGTGGTCGACGGCCTTCCGGGCGACGGGGTGGCTCGCGGCTCGATGTTCGCGGTCTTCGGTTCGCAGTTGGGTCCGGCCACCGCGGTGGTGGCGGCCGAGCTGCCGCTGCGAACCGCGCTCGGCGGCACGTCAATCGAGATTACGGTCGGCGGCGTCACCCGTCAGGCCTTTCTGTTGGTCAGCTCGGCGGGGCAACTGGCGGCAGTGATGCCTTCGGACGTTCCAGCGGGCGCCGGCGCGCTGACGGTGATTGTCAATGGCATTCGCTCGCAGCCCACCCCGTTCAAGGTCGTCAACAGCGCCTTTGGCATCTTTTCCCGCAATCAGGCGGGTCTCGGTCCCGCCATCATGCAGAATTTTGTGTCGGCGACGGAGACGCCCGTAAACTCGATCTTTGACTCCGCCCACGACGGACAGGCCGGGATACTGTGGGGCACGGGCCTCGGCCCCATCGCGGGAAGCGACGTGGACTTGCCGCCGGTGGGCAACCTACCCGTCGAAGTTGAGCTTTGGGTCGGCGGTCGTCGGGCCGACATCCTTTACGCCGGCCGCTCTGCGCAGTTTCCGGGCATCGACCAAGTTAACTTCATCATTCCCAGCGGCGTGACGGGCTGCTATGTGCCCGTCACGGTCGTAGTTGGCGGAGTGGCGAGCAATGACGTGACGATCGCGATCGCCGAGCAGGGCCGCTACTGCTCGGACTTCCAGACATTTTTGCCAGGCGAGCTCGAAGCCGTCTCGCAAAGCGGCTCCGGAGCGTTCGGAATGATCGAGATGACGCGCTTCCGAGGGTTCCTGAATACTCCGCTCGGGTCCCAACAGGTGGCCGTCGATTTGTTCCTGGGAGATTTTCGCTCCTATACAGCCGCCCAATTAGCCAATGCGGTCTCAACAAGGGAATCGGTCGCGCCGCTGGGATCTTGCATCGTTACCCGCAGCCGGGCCTCCGAGGACGGCGGATTTGATTCAGCGGGCGGATCGGGGATCAGCGGCGGCCCCCGGCTTACCCTGCAAGGGCCGCGAGGGATGAAGACAATTCCGCAAGATGGCTTAGGCTACGAGGCCGAGCTCGGCGGCGGCTTGGGCGATGACGCATCGCCGGTGTATCTCGACCCAGGCGAATACACCGTCGCCGGCGGAGCCGCGGGCGGCCCCGTGGGCGTGTTCCAGACCAGCCTCACCGTCCCGCAGGCGTTGCAATGGGTCAACCAGCAGTCGTTCACCACCGTCCGCCGCGATCAGGACTTGACCGTCCAATGGACGGGGGGCGACCCGGCCCGGGAGTTTGTCTCGGTGGCGGTTCAGTCTGTCAATCGCACCGCCGATACCTTCGGATCGGTGTATTGCAGCGCGCCCGCCGGCGCCGGCGCCTTTACCATACCGCGCCGCGTACTGGCCACCCTGCCCGCCAGCACGCCCTGGACCGGCCAGGGAGATCCGAACGGGCTGATGTCGGTGGGAACGGAGTCGCTGGCCACATCGGGCCGCATCAACGCCGCCGGGCTGAGCGGCGGGCGGTTCTTTTACGCGCTTCGGCAGGTCAATACCGTCAACGTGCAGTAGCCCGCCGGCGCGTCAGCCGGTGGTCGGCGCGCCCGGGCGGCGGCGGCTGCCGTGCTTTTGGTAGACGCGCTTGGCCTCGGCGCGCGCCTCGGTCCGCCGCCGCAGCTCGTACATACGGCGGCGGGCTGCGTCGTAGGCCTGCTTGTGATCCACCGCCGGCGCCGGGTAGTCGCGGCCGATCACGCACCCCGCGCCCTGTTGCAACAGCGGCGGCATGGTGTGCGGCTCTGCCAAGAATTCCCCAGGGACGCCCTCCAGCTCCGGCAGCCATCGCTTCAGGAAAACTCCCTCGGGGTCCTGGTCCTTCACCTGCTTGGCGGGCGAATAGATGCGCACCGTGTTGATGCCGGTCGTGCCGGACTGCATCTGGAACTGGGAGAAGTGGATGCCGGGCTCAAAGTCCAAGAAATGCCGCGCCAGCCAAACCGCCGTCGGCCGCCAGTGCAGCCACAAGTGGTACGACGCGAAGCTGACCAGCATCGCCCGCATCCGAAAATTGATCCAGCCGGTCTCGTGCAGGCAGCGCATACAGGCGTCCACCATGGGGTAGCCGGTCTCGCCGCGTTTCCAGGCCTCGAAGTACGCCGAGTTGAAGTCATTTTCGCGCAGCCCGTCGTAGACCCGGTGCATGTTCTCAAACTCGATGGCCGGTTCATCCTCGAGCTTCTGCATGAAGTGGCAATGCCAGCGCAGCCGCCCGGCGAATGAGCTCAGCGAGGGCAGCCACGTCGAAGGCAGCTCCTTTCCGGCGGCCTTGTCGGCCTTGATCTGCTCGCGTCGCTGTTGCAGCGCTTGGTGGACCTGCCGCATCGAGATGGCGCCCCAGGCCAAGTAGGGGCTCAGGCGGCTGCAACCGTCCCAGCCTTCGACCGGGCTGGACATTTCCTTGCGATAGCTCACGCCTCGCGTGAAGAGAAAGCTGTCGAGCGTCTCTCGCGCGATCGTTTCGCCGCCGCGCTGGGCGCCGGGTTTGGAGCTGGGCGGCAACCCCAGCTCGGCGAGCGAACGGATGGGACCGGGCGCAACCTCGGCGGGCTGGATCCGGGCGGGGGGCTCGGTGATCGGCTCGTCCATGCGCCGGGCCCAGCGGCCGGCCCAGCCGTCGCGCGACTTCAGCCGCCGAATCACCCCGTCCTGCGGAACTTCGGTCCAAGGGATGTTGTGTTGCTCGGCCCACGCCTTGACGCGCAGGTCGCGGTCGTAGGTGATGCGGTTGCCGGTTTCACGGTGGCTCCAGAGACCTGCGATGCCTGGGTTGCGCCGAAACTCCTCGAACACCTCCGGGACGCGGCCGACGCGCGTGACCAGCCGGCCGCCGCGGCGTTGTAGCTCGGCGTCCAGGTCAGCCAAGCACTCGTTGATGAAGGCGAAGTGCGAGGACTCCAGCTCGTCCGAACGCAACAGCTCGGGCTCGTAGACGTACAGGCACAACACGGGACCCCGGGCGGCGGCCTCCGCCAACGGCCGGTGGTCGCGGATGCGCAGGTCGCGCTTGAGCCAGACGAGTTGCAGCACGTGACCGCATATTGGCAAGTGGCCCGGGGCTTGATTTCATTCAGGCCCGCGGCGGAGAGGTGGCGCAGGCGCCCACGCCTGCCGCC
>CAYOPA010000339.1:0-6146 GCA_964405625.1 uncultured Bryobacterales bacterium | reverse complement strand
ACAGGGGATTGACAGAGTTGTCGAATCTGAGGCGAGCAGGCTTCCACCCGCCGCTACCGCGGGGGCCAGTCCATCACGATCGGCGTCGGCGTAAAGCAAAGCACAAAGATCGCCAACGCCAGCCAGGCCAGCGCCTGCCGCCGTGGGCCGATCGGCGCCGCATCATCCAGCGTCGGCGGATGGCCGATCCCGGCATACCAGGCCAGCGCCAGAATAAGCAGGTAGTGCGGGCCGTTGAAAACCATCATCACGCCAAGAATGCCAAATACCGCAAAGGCCACCTTGCGGCTGTTGCGCTCAAAAACCGCGTAGCTGATGTGGCCGCCGTCAAGCTGACTGATCGGCAGCAGGTTCAGCGCCGTCACGAAAAATCCAACCCAGCCCGCAAACGCCATCGGGCCGATCAGCAGCTCATAGCCTTCCGGCCGCGCCCCCAGAATCATGCGCTCCAGGAACAACAGCAGTAGCGGATCGCCGAAGCGGAGGCCCTCCGAAACCATCGGCATCGGCACCTGGGTGCTCTCCAGCATCACGCCGATGATCGTTACCGGGACCGCGATCGCCATTCCGGCGAGCGGCCCGGCGATGGCGATATCGAACAGCGCCCTGCGATCGGGAATGTACGCCGACATGCGGATAACGGCGCCCATCGTTCCCAGCGGCGCCAAGGGAAAGGGGATGAAGTACGGCAGGGTCGCCTTCACACGATGCGCCTTGGCCGCGAAATAGTGGCCGAACTCGTGCGCCGTCAGAATCAACAGCAGCCAGAAAGAGTAGACCGGCCCGCCGACGAACCACGTCGACAACGCCGTCAGGGCGAACAGGAACAAGTGGAACCAGGGCGACCGACCCGGTCGCAGCGCCGACGGCGGGTCCTCGTAGCGTCGGGGCCAGCCCGCTTCGAGCGGCTGCGGATTCGGGGGGAACGCCGACGACTCCGGTCGAGAGCTCCCCGGGGTCAACGGGTCAAAAGGCATGAGCGGGCTTCTCTTTGCATTCTACAGGCCCGACCCTCCCGGCTGATGACGGGCCCCATCTTGGACGATACGAGGGATAAGTGGCTGTTTCATGCTCGTAGTCGTCGGTGCATTCATTGTGGCGGCAGCGGTGGGCTTGGGGTACGTGATGGCTCGAGGCGAGTTTGCGCTACTGTATCAGCCGGCGGAGTTCGTCATTATCTGGGGGGCGGCCCTAGGCTCGATGGTGATGTCCACGCCGCCGGCCGTGCTGCGGCGGATTGTGCGCGACGTCGGGATGGCGATCCGCGAGCCTCCGTACCGCATGGAGCGCTACCTGCTGTCCCTGAAGCTGTTTTACGAGATATTCCAGGAAGCGCGACGCAGCGGCATGATGGGCCTGGAGAGTGACGTGGAGCGCCCCCACGACAGCGCCCTGTTCCAGCGCTACCCCCACATCCTGGCTGACGCCAAGGCGTTGGCGTTCCTGTGCGACACCCTGCGCATGGCGATCGCCGGCGGGACCACGGCCTACGATCTCGATCAGATGATCGACAACGATCTGGAGGCGATCCACGAGCACAACGAGGAGCCGGTCCGCTCGTTGATGACTTCCGCCGACGCTCTGCCAGGGCTGGGCATCGTGGCCGCGGTGCTGGGCATTGTAGTGGCGATGAGCGCGTTGGGCGGCCCGCCCGAGGAGCTCGGCCGCAAGGTCGCCGCCGCGCTGGTGGGTACGTTTCTGGGCGTGCTTACCTCGTACGGGCTGGTGGCGCCGCTAGCCGGCGCCGTCGCCGCCCGGCACGCCGCCGAGCTCGCCTACTTCCGGTTTCTCAAGCACTCGCTGATCGCTTTCGTCAAAGGCCACGCGCCGCTGACGGCCGTCGAGATCGGACGGCGCTCGATTCCGCTCGACGAACGGCCCACCTTCGAGCAGATGGAGGATGCATGCCGAACCGGTTCGGCCTAGCCCCGCAAGCGCCGGAGCCGCCGCCGCGCGTCATCCGCCGGGTGCGCTTCATATCGCGCGGCCACGGCGGCGCCTGGAAAGTGGCGTTCGCTGACATGGTGACGGCGATGATGGCGCTTTTTCTGGTGTTGTGGCTGGCGAGCGCAGCCGATCACACCCGCCTGGGCGTTGCGTCGTACTTCGAGGATCCCACCGGCTACGGCATCCGGCAAGATGTCGGCGCGGCCCGCGGAGGCGACCGCCCGCCGACCCGGGACGATCTGGAGGACTTGGCCCGAGACATCCGCGAGGCGATGCGGGCGATGCCCGAGTTGGGCCAACTGGAGCGATACGTGGAGATCAGCGCCAGCGGCGAGGGTTTGCGCATCGAGCTGCTGGAGACGGAAAAAGGCGTCTTCTTTAACCTCGCCCAGCCCAGCCCCACGGAGATCGGTCGCGAGGCGCTGCTGGCGATCGCCACCCAACTCACCAAGCTCAACAACAACTTGGCGATTGAAGGTCACACCGACGCGCGGCCGTTCGGCAGCCTCGGCGACTATTCCAACTGGGAGCTCTCCACCGACCGCGCCAACGCCGCGCGGCGCATCCTGGTGGCCGGCGGCGTGGACCCGGCGCGCATCTCGCAGGTGCGCGGCTTCGCAGCCGGCCGATTGCGCAAGAGCGGCGAACCGGAGGACCCTTCCAACCGCCGTGTCAGCCTGATTGCCCTCTACGACGACTAGCCCGAAGTTCCCCCGAGCTCAAGCGGGATTGTGAGCCGATGCTGCCGCCTCAGCAGAGGTTGCAGGTTTTTTCGACTTGCTTGGCGGTGGATATCCATAGTCTATTCCCATGTACGTGGAGGCCGTCCCCAATCGCACCCCCAATCGCACCTCCCCTCCAGCCATTCTCTTGCGAGAAGTCTGGCGCGAGAACGACCGCGTCCGCAAGCGCACCGACGGTGCGCCGCTACAAGAGCCTTGCGACGGTCGAGCGTCACAAGCCAATAGCGGAACCCTCAACCCTGCCGGGCGTATTGCTGGATCTTCTTGCGTAGCTCTTCGGCTTCCTCAGTCCGCCCGACCGCTTCGAGCGTACGCAAGGCCTGCTCAAACAGCGGCGCCACGCGGGCGTCCCCGGCCTCCAGCAGTTTTTGCTGGATCTCCTGGCTCTGCCGATAGCTCTGCTCGGCGTCGTCGTTGGCGCCTTGCCGCTGCTGCGCCGTTCCCAGCCGCTCCCACAACGCCGACGACAGCAGCGGATCTTCGACGGCCCTTTCCAGCCCGGCCCGCGCGGCTTCCCGTGCCTCGGCGTTACGGTCCAGGTCCAGCAGCACGCCCGCCCGGATGGCAAAGAAGGCCGGCGGCAGCCCCTGCGGCTCCACCACCTTGCCGATTGCGTTGAGCACCGCCAGCGTCCGATAGGGCGGCCAGCGCAGTTGCCCGGAGTTGACCGCCTTCCACACCTGGGCGACCGGCAGTTGTCCCCCGCGCACCTCTTCCACGATCACGCGTTCCAGCGCCTCGATATCCGGCGGACCGACCCTCCAGGCCAGCTCGCGTTCCAGCTCGCGCCGGTTTTCGTCGGCGCCGGCGTGGCGACAGACTTCCGCCAACAGGCGCACGTTGGCACGGGCCGCCAGAGGCGTCTCCCGCACCAGGGATTGCGCCAGCTCCATCGCCAGCCGCTGACGGGTGGCCTCGGTCAGGCTCTCGCGCAGGCCATAGGCGACGGCGGCGTCGCGAAAGCCGTAGATCAGCTCGCCCGCCAGTGAGGGGTGCTGAAACCGCTCGGCAAACAAGGCGGGCTCCGAGTCCGCGCCGAGCGTCTCGTCGATCTGGTCGATCACGTCGTCGAGGTCGTCCTCCTCGACGCCTAGAAATCCCAGCAGCTTCTTCACCGGGATGTTGTCTCCGCACAACGCAGCCAAGTGGGCGAAGCTCGCCAGCAAGCGCCGCCGCTCTTCGTTCACGCCCTGGAGCGCCTCCTCCAGCAGATCGGGCGCCGCTGCTTCGGCGTCGCCGCGCCACTGCCAGTCGCCGCCGGCGACTGGCGCCAGAGCGCCGGACGCGGCCAGGCGATCGACCGCCCGCGCTGTCGCCCCCAAGCCGCCGCCGGTTTCGTGGAGCAGCCGGTCGTACGCCTCATCCGGCAGGCCCGGCGAGCCCAACCGCCGCTCGACCATCGACTCCAGCTCGCCGCGCTCCAACGGCATCACTTCAAAGCGCGCGTTCGGACGCCCGCGCACCACCTTGCCCACGCCTTCGCGGCGATGCGAGGAGATGAACAGCTTCAGCCGCGGCGACTCCATCGCCACATCCAGCAGTGCGGCGCGCAAGGGGGCCGGGATCTCCGAGGTGTCAACGAGGTGGACCGCCAAGCGTTCGCCGGGCTCCAGACTCCGCGCTAGCGACTCCCAAGGATTCGCTTCTTCCAAAGCGGTCGTGATGCGCTCCACCAGCGGCGTCGATTCGGCGTCGAGCCCGATCAGCGCCGCCGCCAGCGACAGCTCCGTCAGCCCCGGCGTCGGCGTCCGGCCAGCCAGCCGCTCGAATGCCTGTTGCGCTTGCGGGGAGGGCTCCAGGGAGCGCTTGGCCTGCTGAAACTCCCAGTAGGCGTGCAGGTTGAGCTTTTCGACCTCGGCGCCGTCCAGGTCGAGCTCGGTTGCAAAGACCCGGCGCCCATTCCGGCGGGCGAGCTCGACGGCGCGGCGCAGCAGGTACCGGCGTCCCTCGCCGGGGTAGGCCGCCAGGACGGTGATTTGCGACTGGTCGGGATCGCTCGGCTCCAGTTGGGCCGCCAGCGCCATAATTTCGCCTTCGTGGTGCAGGTTGATATCGATGCGCCGGCCGGAATGACTCACAAAATTCAGTCTAGCCCGATTGCAGCCCCCGCCCCGACAGTGGCTAGCCGGTTCTCGAGGATGCGGTCGGCCGAGAAGCCCGTCAGCAACAGCTCCTCCGGCGCGGCGCCCTCCAACGCGTCGCGAGGGATGAGACCGATCAGCTCGCCGCCCGCGCACTCCACGCCGTCCGCCCGCGCTTCGCGTTGAATGCGCTCCACCACCGTGCGGAGGCCCGTTCGGCGAAAGTCCGTCAGATTCATCGAAACCTGGGTCAGCCCGTGGGCCGGCAGCGCCAGCCCCAGCGCCTTGACGGCCGGGTAGCCGCCGGAGGACTCGCGGATGAGCCGGGCGATGCGCCGGGCGGTCGCCGGGTCCGGGGTCTTGAGATTCACGTTGAAGGCGATCAGGAAAGGGCGTACGCCCACCGCCGTCGCCCCGGCGGTGGGGTGCAGTAGCGGGCCGCCCACGTCCGGGCGCCGCCCGGGGTCGTGCAGAGCGGCCTCGCGGAGCTCTTCAAAGCCGCCGCGCCGGACGTTCTCCAGCCGCTCTCTTTCTGGGTTTCGGGCCGCCCGGCCGTAGAAGTACGACGGGACGCCGAGCTCGTCCCACAGGCGTTGCGCAAACGTCTCGGCGACGGCTAGGCAGTCGTCCCAGCCGGTCGCCCCCAGCGGGACGAACGGGGCGACATCCAGCGCCCCGATGCGCGGATGGGCCCCTTGGTGGCGGACCAAGTTGACACTCTCCACGGCGACCGCGGCCGCCGACAGCAGCGCCTTGATGACGGCCTCCGGCCCGCCGGCCAGCGTGCAGACGCTGCGGTGGTGGTCGCGGTCGGCGGAGGAGTCCAGCAGGAAGGCGCCGTCGGTTGCCTCGATCGCCTCGCGCAGGGCGCTCAGCGTCGCTTCGTCGCGGCCCTCGGAGAAATTCGGGACCGCTTCGATCCACGGCTCGCTCAAGGCTTGGCCTCCCGCGGACCGCCGCCCAACGGCGGGGGCGAGCCGGCGCGGTAGATGATGCGGCCGCGCTGCATGGTAAGGGCGCAGAGGTTCACGCCGAAATAGTAAGGGATTTCGCGATAGTCGTCCACGTCAAAAACCGTCAGGTCCGCCTGTTTGCCAGGCTCGATCGAACCGATGCGGTCGGCGCGGCCGATGGCCGCGGCGGCGTTAATGGTCGCGGCGGCTATCGCCTCCTCGGGCATCAGGCGCAGCTCGCGGCATGCCAGTGAGATCGCTGTCTGCATGCCGAAACCAGGCGAGCCGACGGTTCCGAACCCGGTCGCCAGCGCAACCGCCGCGCCCCGGTCGATCAGGAGGCGGCCCGGCGGAAGCGCGCCGCCTTGATGGTAAGCGACCGCGGGCAGCAACAGCGCGATCCCCTCGGAATCGGCCAGCCG
>CAYOPA010000338.1:0-6167 GCA_964405625.1 uncultured Bryobacterales bacterium | reverse complement strand
CCCCCTCTACGACCATCAGCCCGAGCGTCGCTGGCGCCACCTCGACACCTGTCAGCACCGCACCATCCCGCACGCCCCGCACGCCCCGGCCTGGGTGACAGGCAGCCCACTTGGCCGCCGGACGGCCTGATGTGCTAGGATCCTGACCGGATCGATGGCGCGTGAAGCTCAAGCCCGGGAAGCTCGGGTGGCCGCGGAGGCCGTTACGCGTCAGCTCGCGCAGCGTGACAACAACCGCCAGGACTCTGTCGTCAGGAGGCTGGCCGGAAACCGTCGAGGACCTGGATGAACGTCTAGGACGTCGCTTGCTGCGGTCGGACAAGTTGGCGGACTGGCCCCGATCTTCCCCAATCGTGCGTTTCCATGCCTGTTATAGTGCTGGTGGATTCGAATTTCCGGATGTTTCGACTCGTGCTCAGTTTCCTCGTCTTCGTCCCCGCTGTCGCACTGGCGACCCCGCCGCCGAAGGACGCGGCGGCCAGTCGGCAGGCGTTGGAGCCTTTCGTCGAGCGGCATTGTCTGGCTTGCCACAACGGAGGGACCAAGCTTGGCGGACTGAATCTGGAGTCGCTGCCGTTGGACAACGAGGATCCGACGGTCTTCGCTCGCTGGGTGCGCCTGCGTGATCGCGTGGAAGATGGCAAGATGCCTCCGCAAGGGGCGCCCCGGCCCGACGATGCCGAGGCGCGGGCGTTTGTCGACAAGGTCGACGAGGTCTTGATGGCGCTCGCTAAACCCGCACGGGACCGACGCGGGAGGGTGGCCGCTCGACGGCTGACTCGGACGCAGTATCAGAACACCGTGCGGGAGCTGCTGGGGGTCGCCGCGCCGCTGCTCTCCTATTTGCCACAGGACGGCCAGGGCGAAGCGTTCGATACGGTCGCCGCCGGCCAGCAGATGTCGCACTTCCTGTTGGCGAAGTACCTCGACGCCGCGGACGCCGCTCTGGACGCCGCCTTCGAAAAGGCGACCGCAACTCCGCCGACAGCCCGCAGGGACTTCACGATTGCGGAACTGACCCGGCGCGGGCCACGCTCGCGCGAGCCGGAAGGCTATGGGGACCACGTTGTGTCTTGGTCCACACCGCAGGTCTTCTACGGCCGCATGATCAATACGGCCGTGGAAGAAAGCGGCTGGCGCCGCATTCGCGTGACGGCGTCGGCGATCAATCCGCCCGAAAACGGGCGCCTTTGGACGATGTTGCGGCACGGAGTGGGGTACGCGCGCGCGCCGGCGATGTACTACATCGGGGCCATGGAGCTGACGCGGCAGCCCCGCGAGCAAGTCTTCGATGCGTGGCTCGACCGCGGACACCTGCTGGAGATCCGGCCGCACGACGCCACGCTGTCGCAAGTCGCCGGCAATCGGCTGTTTGACTATGAGCCCGGCCAGGGCGAGGCCGAGGGTCTGCCGGGGGCGAAGATCATGGCGCTTTCCATGGAGCGGATCTTTCCCGGCGGGACCGTCGAGCAGACGCGGCAGGCTCTCTTCGGCGAGTACGGCGCCGAACCGGATGCCCCGGAAACAGCGTTGGAAGCTCTCATGCTTTCCTTCGCCGAACGGGCCTTTCGGCGACCTGTCCAGGCGGCGGAAATCAGTGGTTACGTCGAGTTGGCCAAGCGCAACCTGAATCTCGGTTTTCCGACGGCTCTGCGTGGCGGATACCGCGCTCTGCTGTGCTCGCCTCGATTCCTCTATTTCGTCGAGTCGCCCGGACCGCTCGACGGCTTCGCGGTCGCGGCGCGCCTAAGCTACTTGTTGTGGGATTCAGCGCCGGACGCCGAGTTGCGCGCCGCCGCCGCAAGCGGCGCCCTTGACGACTTCAAGGGTCGCCGCCAGCAGGTGGAGCGGATGCTGGCCGATGAGCGCTCCCAGCGTTTTGTGCAGGGCTTCCTGGCCCAGTGGCTGAAGCTGAACGAGATCGACTTCACGCAACCCGACCAGAAGCTCTATCCGGAGATCGACGAGATCCTCAAGTATTCGATGGTCGCCGAGACCGAGCTCTTTTTCCGCAAGCTGCTCGACGAGGACTTGAGTGTTGCCAACGTTGTCGATTCTGACTTCGCCGTCGTCAACAGTCGGTTGGCCAAGCATTACGGGTTGCCGGACCCGGAGGAATTCGGCTTTGCGACCGTCGCGTTGCCGGGGGACTCGCCTCGCGGAGGCCTGCTGACCCAGGCCAGCGTGCTTAAGGTGACGGCCAACGGAACCACGACCTCGCCCGTGGTCCGCGGCTCCTTCGTTACGGAGCGAATCTTGGGCAAGGAGGTTCCTCCGCCTCCGCCGGGCGTTCCCGCGGTTGAACCGGACATCCGAGGGGCGCAGACGATCCGGGAGCAACTCGCGCTGCATCGAGACAATCCCGCCTGCGCGGGATGTCACCAGCGGATCGATCCTCCCGGATTCGCTTTGGAGAGCTTCGATCCGATCGGCGGTTTTCGTGAGCGCTACCGCGTGTTGCCGCCCGACGACGCGGACGGCGACGCCCGCAAGTGGGTCCATGGCCCTCCCGTCGACCCCAGCTACGAGCTGTTGAGCGGGGAGACGTTTCGCAACATCGAGGAGCTGAAGTCGCTCCTCAAGGTCGATCGCGAGCAGATTGCGCGGAACCTCGCGGGACAGTTGCTGACCTACGGGACGGGAGCCCGAGTCGAATACGCGGATCGGCCGGAGATTGAAAGGATTGTCGCCCGAGCCGCCGACAACGACTACGGGCTGAAATCACTTCTATTGGCCGTCGTGGACAGCCCGCTTTTCCTGAGCAAGTAGCCCGTTTTTGTTGAGCAAGTAGAATGAGACACGCCATGCCGAAAACCACGCTCCGCCAACTGTCGCGCCGCACATTACTCAGGAATGCGGGGGTCGCTTTGTCGCTGCCGTGGCTGGACGCCATGATCCCGGCATTCGCCCGATCACGGGAGTTTGAGCCGCCGAGGCGGTTCGTCTCCGTTTCGCAGGGACTCGGTCTCCATGGTCCGAATCTGTTCCCTGAAGAGGCCGGTCCCGACTACAAGCTAACGCCGTACCTGGAGTTGCTGAAGGACCTTCGCGACGATATCACCGTCTTTTCCGGCGTCTCGCACCCCGACGTAAGCGCCGGGCATCAGGCGGAAGCCTCGATCTTGACAGGCGCTCCAGTGACTCGCGAGAACGCGAACGGTTTCCGCAATACGGTGTCGCTCGACCAGCTCATGGCCAAGCACCTGGGAACCCAGACGCGATTCCCTTCCCTGGTGCTCAACGCCCGCGAGGAGTCGAGCCCCTCCTACACCGAGAACGGCGCCATGATCCCGGCTGAGAACTCTCCGCTGAAAGTCTTTCAGAAGCTGTTCGTGGAGGACACTCCCGCGGAGCGTGAACAACAGGCGGCGCGATTAGCCCAGGGCCGCGGCATCATGGATCTGGTCGGCGTTGAGGCGAAGGCCCTGCAACGTGAGCTGGGTCCGGGAGATCGTTCCAAGCTGGACGACTATTTCTCCAGCGTACGGGAGCTCGAAGTACGGCTGGCGGCCAATGAGGGATGGGCGCAGAAACCGAAACCGAAGGTCGACGCGGCTCCGCCGAATCCGGCCAGCATCAAGAACATGCTGGATCGAGAGCGAGCGATGCTCGACGTGATGAAGCTGGCGCTGGAGACGGACTCGACTAGGTTCATCACACTTCACATGGACGGGGCCAACGAGGTGCTCCCGATCGACGGCGTCGACGAGGGCTATCACTCGCTCAGCCACCACGGCAAGGACCCCGAGAAGATCGCACAGCTCGCGCTGATTGAGAATGAGCTCGTATGCGCTTGGGGCGACTTCGCCCGCGCCCTCAAGGCGACCCAGCAAGGAGCCGAGACGCTTTTGGACCGCACGATGGTGATGCTGACGTCCAACTTGGGCAACGCTTCGAGCCACGACAACCGCAACATGCCGGTGATTTTGGCTGGCGGCGGTTTCCGACACGGCCGGCACCTGGCGTTCGACCAGGAGAACAACTATCCGCTGACCAACCTCTATGTCCAGATGTTGCAGCGTTTGGGACTGGAATTTCGGACGTTCTCGGTAACCTCGACTGGCGAGAGCGTGCCGGGTTTGGAGATGACGTAGCCGGGCGGCGCTCCGATCGCCAGCGAGTACAAAACACCCGTCGCCGCTTGAAGGCCCGCGCCGTGGCCGAACGGTCTTCGGCCGACGGAACCAATTCAGCCTCGCCAGCAAAGCTTTCCGCCGAAGGCCGCACACCGTGAAACCTCAGCCGAGAGCATCGACAAGGTTTTGGCGAGGCGCCGAGGTCTAGAAATCCTCAAAACAGCGGTATATAATCGGGTTCGATGCCACATCTTGTCGATCAACCCTTCCCGACGCCGACCAACCAGCCTCTCGAGACCCAGATCGGCGTCCTGGTGATGTGGGAGTATCTGCGCGCCTTCGAACAAAGACGCAACGAACGGCCGGATCGCAAGTCCGCCAACGCCGACATTACCGAGCTCATGCGCCGCACCGAGAATCTCGACAGGGTCGCGGCGATCGAGATGACATTCATCTCGTCGGAGTTACTCCGAAAGCGCCCGGAACGGTTACGGCATGAGGCTCAGGAAGCGCACCTTCAGACGCTTATCAACAATCACCAGTCGCGAAATGCGACGACCAGTCGATTGGCGCCATGAACGAGAAGATTTTCATCCGCTTTCAGCAGGACGGAAAGACCCTGCCGGTCACTCGACTGGGCCCGGACCGGGATGACGGCGGGATTACTCTTTGCAACGAGACCAGCGCGTTTCCTCGCGGATTCGGGATCAACGTGTGGCCGGCCGACCCGATAACCAAGGAGAAGGTCTGGCGTGTACAGCGGCGCCTCGATTGGCCTATACAACCGTTTCGCTTCAACGTAAGCCGCTTCGGCGACCGGCTGGTCATCACCGGAATCGACGACAAGGCGCTGCCGGCGGGAAGGTACGACGTCGAGTTTCGACTCGACGGCATTCGTTTCAAGCGCTCGTTTTTTCGAAGCGTGCGGCTCGAGGAAGGCGGCGCCGCGGAAGTGGTCTTTGAAGGGAAACCGTCGAGGTTTCGTTTTGCGCTGAACACGGATGTTTCAAGCTTCGGCGAGAATACCCAAAGAATTATCCGGACCTCGCAAGTCGACGGGCTGCGAGCCGAGGATTGGCTGCAACCCGGCGTCGCGGACCGCGATGTGCGCAAGGCGTGCCTGATGAATATTCTTGCCAAACTGTCGATCGTCCCCAGCCGCGCGGATCGATTGAACCAGTTCGTTCACAGGGTGCTGCACGTCGAAGCGGATCGCGTGTATGCGGAGGTCGACGAGAAATTCTTCGACAAAGTAGATTGCGGTTTTTTGCCGCCTGATTTGGCGATTGCCGCGACGCACAAGCGGTTGCTCAAGATGGCCGCGACTCCGGAAGACTATGAGCTAGTGAGCCACCGCGAGAAGAAGGGCAATGGAGCGCTGCAGGTCGTCGTGGCCAAGCCGAAACCGGTGAGTGCAGCGCCACAAGGCACGCTGTTCGCGGACATCGACATCGACGGATCCAACCCCAGCTATGACTTGGCGCGGTTCATGACCCATTGCGGACACCTGATACAGGGGAAGACCACCGACCACTTCAAGATGCGCCAGAGAATCGTCGCGCAGGCTGGAGACTTTCTCTACTACGACGCCGTAGCGGTCTAATCAGCGGCAGGAGGACCCATGGACAAACCATTCACGACGGACGGCTGCACCTTGGTGAACGACCTAGACCAGCGCGCTTGCTGCATTCTTCATGATTGGGCGTACTGGAAAGGCGGGTCCAGCAAAGAACGCCGCGAAGCCGACAATGCGTTCTTCCACTGCATCGTGAAGCAGTCGAGGTTTCCGATCCTGGCGCCCTTTCGCTGGCTGGGCGTGCGCATCGGCGGCAAAAGGTTTTGGCAAGTGAAGGGCGTCAGTTGGAACTACGGCTGGAATGATTTCAAATGGCGCGACGAAGACGGACCGGTCACGGAAGACAGCCAACGGGAGAAGTTGCGCAGAGCGTTGGAGGCTGCCGGCCGCTAGCGCGGCGCCTGGCCCGCCGCTTGCCCCGCGCGTAATTGATTAGCGGCTTGCGAGTCTCAACTCGGAGCGGCGGTTGGGGATTGGTCTTGCGCTTGCCTTTCGAGAACGGCGCGGCGCTGCCG
>CAYOPA010000337.1:0-6190 GCA_964405625.1 uncultured Bryobacterales bacterium | reverse complement strand
TGAAAGTCAAGGTGGAAGCGGCCCCGGACGAATAGCGCCCCGAGGCGCGAGGAGACAGAGCATGGACTTCGGATGGATTTTCTTTATGGTCGTGGGGCTCTATGTCGTCAATAGCGTCAAGATCCTGACCGAATATGAGCGTGGCGTCGTCTTTCGGCTTGGCCGGCTGCTGCCCCAACCCAAGGGGCCCGGCTTGGTGCTCGTCTTTGCGCCCCTCGATAAGCTCATCCGCATTTCGCTGCGCGTGGATTCACTCTCGGATGCGCGCGTGACGATGGTCACGCGCGACAACGTGACCGTCAAGGTCAGCGCCGTTGTCTTCTTCCGCGTCGTCGACCCCAGCCGCGCCGTGGTCGAGGTCGAGCACTTCGTGCACGCCACCTCGCAAATGGCGCAGACCCGCCTGCGGGCGATCCTGGGCGAGGCCGAGCTCGACGAGCTCCTCAGCGAGCGCGAGAAGCTCAACGCACGTCTGCAAATCACGCTCGACGAGCAGACCGAGCCCTGGGGCGTCAAGGTGCAGGCCGTCGAGGTTAAGCATGTGGACCTGCCCGAGCAGATGATCCGCGCCATCGCCCGGCAGGCCGAAGCCGAGCGTGAGCGCCGCGCCAAGGTGATCCACGCCGACGGCGAGCTGCAAGCGTCCGAGAAGCTCACCCTGGCCGCTAAGCAATTGGCCCAGGAGCCAAGCTCGATCACTCTGCGTTACCTGCAAACCCTAACTGAGATCGGCGCCGAAAAGAACACGACGATCGTTTTCCCCCTGCCCATTGATCTGTTCAAGGCGCTGATGCACGCCACCGATTTGCCGTTCAATAAACCCGACCAGGATGGGCCCGCGGCTACGTAACCATCTTACGTACGTAGGTGATGCCATGAATCGACGCAAACATTTTTTCTGCTCAACGTTTGACAAGCAGGAGTAGAATAGGGGGAATCATGGCTAGGCAAGACGAAGACATCGAGCTCGTACTCGGAAACAAGCAGATCCTGAGCCTGTTTTTTGTGGTGGTACTGTTCTTCGCCGCCTTTTTCTCGGTCGGCTACACAGTCGGCTTCGGGCATGGAGAGCAGAACGGGCCATCTCCCTCTTTGGCTAATGCCGAGCGGGAGGAGGAGTCGCGGGAAAAGGGCAGTTTCCCGGACTCGCTGCTGAAGGAGGCCCCGGAGTTGCCTGCCGCTCCGAGCAGACAGATGTCGAAATCGGCACTGGAGCGGGCCGTGCCCGATCTGGCCGATGTCGCCGAACAGAGTGTTGCTTCGCCGCCGGAAAAGGCCGCCCCCGCGGAAGAGAAGCCCAAGCCGACCATGGCCAAGGCGGCGCAGCCTCCCGCCGCCGCCGTGGCTGAGAAGAAGCCCGCGCCCGCGCCGGCCAAAGCGCCGGCCCCGAAGGTCGCGGCGCCGGCGGAAGGAGCCTACCACTTGCAAGTTGCGGCCCTGCGCGTGACGAAGGACGCCGAGATGCTGGCGGGGACGCTGAAGGATAAGGGCTATCCGGCGGCCGTGCAGACCGGCGACGGCGACGGCTGGAACCGCGTGCTCGTCGGCCCCTTCCAAAGCGCCGAGGCCGCCAAGGACTTCCGGACCCGGCTCAAGAACGACGGCTTTGATACGATGCTCCGTAAGCAGTAGCTGCGCGCTGCGCTTGCGGAACATCCCCCATGGATCTCGTTCAGATTGTGCCGGGCGTCAAGCGTCCTGAAGCCCGTCTGCCGGAATGGCTGCGCAAGAGCCCCGTCAATTTTCCCGCTCTCCATGATCTGAAGGTTGAGCTGCGCAAGCGCCGTCTGCACACCGTCTGCGAATCCGCCCGCTGCCCCAACATTCACGAATGCTTCTCGCGCAAGGCCGCGACGTTCATGATTTTGGGCGACATCTGCACCCGCCGCTGCGGCTTCTGCGCGGTGCCGCAGGGCGCGCCCGGCTCGCTGGACGCCGAAGAGCCCGAGCACGTCGCCCAAATGGCGGCCGAGATGGGGCTGCGCTACGTCGTCATCACCAGCGTTAACCGCGACGACCTGCCCGACGGCGGCTCGCGCCACTTTGCCGACACCGTCCGCGCCGTCCGTCGCGCGCTGCCCGAGGCGCAAGTGGAGGTCCTGACCCCCGACTTTTGCGGCGACCTGGAGGCCGTGGCCCGCGTGCTCGACGCCGGGCCGCACGTCTTCAACCACAACATGGAGACGATCAGCCGACTCTACCGCCGAGTCCGCCCGCAGGCCGAGTACCGCCAGTCGCTCGACGTGCTGGCGTTCGCCAAACAGTATCGCCCCGCGGCGCTGACCAAGTCCGGGCTGATGGTCGGCTTGGGCGAATCGCCCGGCGAGGTGCTGGAGCTGTTGCGCGACCTGCGTGGGGCTTCCACCGACGTGGCGACGATCGGCCAGTATCTTCAGCCCAAGGCGCACCGGCTCGCCGTCGAGGAGTTCGTGGCGCCCGCCCAGTTCGAATCGTATCGCGAATCCGGCGAGGCGATGGGGTTCAAAGCCGTCTTCAGCGGCCCGTTGGTGCGCAGCTCCTACATGGCCGAGCAGGTGGAGCACGGCGCGCGATGAGGTTGGCCGTCGCTCTGGCGGCGCTCAGCGGCGTCCTGCAGGTCCTGGCTTTTCCGCGATTCTCCGTCGCCCTGCTGGCCGGCTTCGCCGTCACGCCGTTGCTGTTGGCTGTGGCGCGCGTGGAGCAGGGGCCTTCTCCCCGCAAGTATCGGTTCCTGCTGGGCTGGTTGGCCGGCGTCATCTTCTGGGGCGGCAGTTGCTATTGGGTTTACGACGTGATGGCCGACTACAGCGGCGTGGCGGCCCCGGCGGCCGTCGCCATCTATGTGGCGTTTTCAGTCGCCAAGGGACTGCACTTGGGCGTGTTCGCGCTGCTGGCCGGGCCGTTGCTGCGGCGAAGTTGGGCGGCGCCCGCGCTGGCGGCGCTGTGGGTAGCCGTCGAGGGCTCCCACCAGTACCTGGGGTTCACGTGGTTGCATCTGGGCAACGCCGCCGCCGGCATGACAGTGCTCGCGCCGCTGGCCCCCTTCACCGGCGTCTACGGCCTGTCGTTCGCGCTGATGCTGCTCAACGTTGCGCTGGCTCTGGTCTTGCTCAGACGGCCGAGGACGCAGCTCGTCTGGCTGGCCCTGCTCGCCCTTCTGCCCCTGCTGCCCAACCTGCCCGAGGACGAAGTGGGCTCGCTCGAGGTGGTCCTCGTACAGCCGGCCGTCCATCCCGACGAGCTGATCTCCGGCGCCTGGAATCTGGCGCGCGAAGGCGAGCACTACCGCGAGATGCTTCGTATGTCGACCGTGGTCGGCGACGCGCCCGAGCTGCTCATCTGGCCCGAATACACCGTCCCGCTCTACTTCTTCGACTCCGAGCGCCACCGGCTGCTGGCGGAAATGGTGGCCAAGTCCGTCGGCGCGCCGTTCATCTTCAACACCATCTCGTTCACCGAAATCGACGGCGAGCGCCGCCCAATGAACACCGCCGTGACGCTGTCGGCGGACGGCGAAGTCCGGTCGCGCTACTCCAAAATGTTCCTGGTGCCGTTCGGCGAGTTCGTGCCGTGGCCGTTTTCGACGTTCATCGACAAAATCACACTCCAAGCGGGCGACTTCGCGCCGGGCCGGGAGGTGTCGGTGGCCGAGGTCAACGGCCGCAAGATCGGCACATACATCTGCTACGAGACGGTTTTCGCCAGAGGCGTCCGGCGCTTCACCGCCCAGGGAGCGGAGGTGCTGGTCAACATCTCCAACGACTCCTGGTACGGCGACACGGCGGCTCGCTACCAACACCTGCTGATCGCCCGCATGCGCGCGATCGAAAATCAACGCTGGATCCTGCGGGCCACCTCCGACGGGATCACGACGGTCATCAACCGCGCCGGCCAGATCACCCCGCCGCTGCCCTCGTTTGAGGCGGGCTCGCTCACCAGCCGCTTCGACTACGCCGACGAGATGACGTGGTTCGCGCTCTACGGCGAGTGGTTCTGGTATCTCTGCCTGGCCGCCACGCCGCTATTCCTGCTGGCGTCCCGAACAAGAGAAACCGAACCCCAGGCGTAAGCCTGGGGCCAAGAGCAAGCCGCGGGCCTCGACCTGGGCGTCGAGGCGCCCGCCTGGGGCCTGTTGACATCCATCCCGCTGTATGGTCCGATCTCTGCGTGCCGCTCAAACGCCGCGCCTTCCTCGCCGCCGCCCGCGCCCAGACTCCGCGACGCCCTGTCCTCATGCACCTCGGCTGTCAGCTCAGCGGCGACCTGGGCCGCGAGCGCTTGCAGTTCTTCAAGCGCCACGGAGTGGAGCACATCGCTGGCTGGCCGCCCTGGGCCAAGGAAGCCACGCTGGCCGACGACCTGGCCCGCGCCAAGGAGCAGTGCGCCAAGGAAGGCGTCAGCCTCGACGTGGTCGCGCCCCCGCTGCTCGCCGGCCCGCCCGCCGCGGCCATCCTGCTCGGCAAGGACCCGGAACGCGAGCGCGAGATGGACTCGCTCCACAAGCTGGTGCGGGCCTGCGCGGCGGCGGGGATTCCGGCCGTCAAGTACAACCTGCGGGTGCTGTTCAATGTCCGCTCCGGCATGACCCCGGGACGCGGCGGCGCCTCCTACAGCACCTGGAAGTTCGACCAGGTCAGGAATGACCCACCTGAGCCGGGCGTCGGTCGCGTCGACGCGGATACGTTCTGGGAGCGCATCACCTGGTTCCTGGACCGAATGATCCCGGTCTGCAACGAATACAAGATCCGCGCCATGTGCCACCCGCACGACCCAGGCGTGCCGAAGTCGGGCTACAAGGGCGTCGACCGCGTGCTGGGGACGGTGGAGGGCTTGAAGCGGCTGATCTCGATCCAGGAGAGCCCCTACCACGGGCTGAACCTGTGCCTGGGCACCACCGCGGAGATGCTGGAAGACCCGGCCAATGAGCTCCCCGCCGTGATCCGGTACTTCGGCGAACGGAAGAAGATCTTCAACATCCACTACCGCAACATCGTGGGCAAGCGCGACGATTTTTATGAGGTCTACCCGGACAACGGCGACCTGAACATGCCGCTGCTGGCCGAGACGCTGTACGATGTGGACTACCCGTACATGCTGATGCCCGACCACATGCCGCGGCACCCGGATGACCCGGGGTACTTGCAGGCGTTTGCTTACGGGTACGGGTATATCAAGGCGGTGTTGCAGGACCTGCAAGCACGAGGCGACACTATTTAACCGCGATTGTGGTCATGGGGGACGAGCGCTACATTGCCTTTGTTTCGTATAGCCATAGCGACGCGGCGATCGTGGGCCCCGTTGTCAAGCTATTACGGGTTCACAACCCCAATATTTTTCGGGACACGGACTCGATCCGACCCGGGTGGAGATGGAGAGACGAGCTAGAGTCAGCTATCTCG
Organism: uncultured Bryobacterales bacterium; assembly: GCA_964405625.1. Classification (GTDB taxonomy): domain Bacteria; phylum Acidobacteriota; class Terriglobia; order Bryobacterales; family UBA6623; genus RI-231. The sequence continues at coordinate 812 of CAYOPA010000337.1, read as the reverse complement.
CGCTCGAGCATGTTGATTCTCTTCTGGTGCAAGCATTCTAGAGAATCGGCTGAAGTTGAGGCCGAATGGAAGCTGGCGCTTGATCGGGACAAAGCCCTTCTTCCTATTCTGCTCGACGATACGCCGCTCACTGACGAGCTGGCGGCCTATCAGTGGATCGACTTTCGCGATCTCGTCGCGGCGGGCCACCGAGAGCTGGACGCAGGGAATCGCCTGCCCAGCCCCGCCCGCGGCCCCACGGCGTTGATGTATTGGCTCACTGGCGCGGGCGCGGCCGTGGCCATGATTGCGGTATTCCTTTCTCGTCCTCTAACCCTGGATCGGCCGGCCCCGAGCGGCTCGATCGACTTGCCGAGCTCGAGCACCGGGGCGCCCCCGGATCATCCTGTCAATGAAGGATTCGAAGGAACCGGCGTTGCGGTATGGCTTGCGCTCGTCGTTGTGTTCATCGGCTTCGCGCTGCTTTGGCGGAAATCGCGACGCAGCCAAGGCTACGTCGATCGACCGCCGAATTCGGCAACTGTCCGGCAGATGGTCGAAGAGATCGAAGCTGAAGTCACCCGTCGTGCAAGCTGAAGGACAGTAGCCGTTGCGGAGACTGGCGCAAAAAAATGCCCGGCTACGTTGCGGATTCGACGGTGCGGGCGTGGACGTCAAGGCCGAAACAGCCCTTCCGGCATCACCTTCACGCCCGCTGCCAGCCTCGGCCGAAAACCCATCTGCGGGACCACGTCGCGCTCGAAATCCACCCCCGGCGCCAGCTCGGTGAGCTCAATCTCCCCGTCGCTCCCCAATCGGAACACCGCCGCCTC
>CAYOPA010000336.1:0-6209 GCA_964405625.1 uncultured Bryobacterales bacterium | reverse complement strand
GCGGGCGTCGGTCGGCCGCGTCATTTGCAGGTAGGCTTGGGCGCGCAGCACGGCGGCGTTGCGGTCTCCGGCGGGCAGCTTGGCCAGGATGGAGGGGACATCCTGCGGCCGGTTCTGCTCCATCGCCCGGACGGCTGAATCCAGCGCGGCCCGCACTCCGCCCGAAGCAGGCGACCGGCCGGCGGCATTCTCGGCGACGGGCTTCGGCTCGATGCGAATGGAACGGGCCGCACCGGCCGCGATTTGGCTCGCCGAGGCGGCCCGGACGTCCTGCTCAAACGCTTCCAGCCCGACCAAGGCGTCCTTGGAAATATAGCCCGCGACGGCGCGGCCGTCCACCTCCGTCGCCACGGAGTAGCAGCGGCTCGAAGTTCCCGCGATGGCGAAGCGCAGCTTCAACTTCAGCCCTGCCGGCAGCCGCGCCACCACGCTGGTGTCGTCGCCGCAGTCAAACAGCAGCGCCGCGTGATCGACGGCCACCGCCAGCTCGTCGGCCGCCAGCGTCGCCGCCATGAGCAGCGCGGCTCCAATCATGGTCATTTGCCTCAATATGCCCCCCAGGCTAGCCCGCCGTTGCTCTTATCGTCCCTCGGGTAAATTCCTGAGGATTTGGCGCTGCGTATTTGTTCCCGGCGGCGGATTTCGGCTAGACTCGAACCGCGATGCAATCCGACAGTCCCACGGCCAGGACCCTGGCGATCGACATTGGCGGCTCCGGCCTTAAATGCCTGGTGCTCGACCCCGCGGGCGAGCCGATCACCGACCGGCTGCGGAGGTCGACGCCGAACAACCCCACGCCGGAAGCCGTGATGACGGAGCTGGAGGCGATGGCCGCTGAGCACGGGGAGTTCGACCGGGTCTCGGTCGGCTTTCCTGGCGTGGTGACAGACGGGACGGTGCGCACGGCGGTGAACCTGCGGCCCGAATGGGTGGGGTTCAACCTGGAGAGGGCCTTGCGGGACGCCTTGGGTAAACCCACCCGTGTGGCCAACGACGCCGATGTGCAGGGGCTGGGCGTGATCGAAGGCCACGGCGTCGAGCTGGTGCTGACGCTGGGCACCGGCATGGGCTCGGCGCTGTTTACCGATGGCCACTTGGTCCCAAACCTGGAGCTTGGCCACCACCCGTTCCAGAAAAGCAAGACCTACGAAGATCGCCTGGGCGACGCCGCCCTGGAAAAGAAAGGCCGTGAAAAGTGGAACACGCGGCTCGCTGAAGCTATCCGGACGCTCGACTACATCTTTAACTACCGCATGCTCTACCTCGGCGGCGGCAACGCCAAGAAGATCGACTTCGAGCTGCCCGCGAACGTTCAGCGGGTGGCGAATATCCACGGGCTGCTGGGCGGCATTGCCTTGTGGCGGCAGTAAAGGACCGTTGGGCTTGGCTAGCGCCGCCGCGGCCGGTTTATTACAACCCGGCGCACCGCCGCGACGACATTCCGTGGGGCCGTCGGAACCTTTACATCGGCGGCTACGGCAACCGCATTGACGGCTCCATCAACGTCGACCTGTTTGCATCCGAAGGCGTGGACGTGGTTTGCGACGCCGAACGGTTGCCATTTCGGGACGAGGTGTTTGACCGGGTCGACTGCGATGCCGTGATCGAGCACACGCCGAGCCCGCAACGGCTGCTGGCGGAGATCGTACGCTGCCTCAAGCCGGGAGGCGGATGCCACTTGGTGGCCCCGTTTTGCCACCCGTTCCACGAATACCCCAAGGATTACTACCGCTTTACGCTGGATGGTTTGAAGGAGCTGGCGCGGCCGCTGGAGGTGGTCTCCACGGGCTGGATGACGGGACCGACCTCGACGATGTTGGTTTTCTTCATCGAGTACGTCAAGCTGTGGCTTCCCGCGCGCTGGATGCGGCAGGCGGCCTGGGTGGGGTTGGGCTGGCTGCTGAGCCCGCTGCGCTATTTGGACTACTTCTTGTTGCGGTCGGACCGGGCGGGACAGCTCGGCAATCACGGCTACATCATGGCCCGGAAGCAATGAACCGCCTGGCCGGTAGCAACAACGAGCCGCCCAGGTTTACCTGGCGGGTAGCAACAACGGCGCCCGCCGGCTGAAGCCGGGCGGCTCATTTTGATTTCGCCCAACGCAGAATCTCGTCGTGGTGCGCGATATGCCGACCCGGATCGGCGTGCAGCGCCGCCCCGATCATCCCGGCCGCCACGTCAGCGGCCTGGATGGCCCGGTAGATCCGCATCGGCCCAAACAGTAGAAACCCGAACGCCCGCGCCAAACCGACGCTGAGCTTCTCCATCGGGCGATCCTCCTGGCGGTCGCCGATCAGGAAGCTCGGCCGCAGGTAGACGACCGTTTCGATCGGCAGTGGCGCGATGGCGTTTTCGAGCTCGCCCTTCACCTGCAGATAGTAATTCGGCGAAGTGGCCGACGACGCCACCGAGGTCACCAGGATAAAGCGCCTGGCCCCCCGCCGCGCGGCGCCCTGCGCGAGCGCCAGGATCAGGTCGTAATCGACGTGCCGGAACGCCAACTTGGAGCCGGCCGCCTTCATCGTCGTTCCGACCGAGCAGAAAACGTCGTCCGGGTCGGGCAGGTCGCCGCGGTCGGCGTGGTCGAGCGACACCAGGTGTTGGGTTAGGCGCGGGTGGTCGAGGTCGAGCCGGTGGCGCGTCAGGGAATGGACCTGGGCGTAGGAGGGGTGGGCCAGCAGTTGACGCAGGCAGCTTCCGCCCACCAGGCCGGAGCCGCCGGCGATCCAGGCGCAACGCGACATCGGGACCATCTTAGCTTGCTAAACTGCCCAGTTAGGCCTCCCCCTCCCGGATGAGCTCAGTCAATTGGTACGCCGTCAGGGCCCGGTTCGCCCGCTTCCTCGGCTTCGAGCTACAGCACTCCCAGCAACGTTATTGGAAGGCGCTCGAAGAAGTGATCGAGCCGGGCGCGGAATGGCTGGATTTGGGCTGCGGTTGGCAGATCACGGCGGAGTGGGCCGCGAGCCCGAACAAGCAACGAGCGCTCGCCCGGCGGGCGCGGCGTTTCGTCGGCGTCGATCTCGACCCGGGCATGTGGAAGCACACGCTGCTCGATGACCGCGTTTTCGGCAGCGGCGAGGCGTTGCCGTTCGCCCGATCCAGCTTCGATGTGGTGACGGCCAACATGGTCGTCGAGCACCTGCCCGATCCGGAGCGTGTATTTGGGGAGGTCCGGCGCGTGCTTCGGCCCGGCGGCCGGCTCGTCTTCCACACGCCCAATAAGCGCTACTACATGATCTGGCTGGCCTCGAAGGCCCCGGAATCGCTCAAACAGCGCGTGGCGCGCTTGCTGGATGACCGCGCCGACGAAGACATTTTCCCAACGCTGTATCGCGCCAATACGCCCGAGTCCGTGCGGCAGGCGTTCCAGGCGGCAGGGCTGGAGGCGGAGTGGATCCGGCTCGGCGGCTCCGTCGGCGAATACGAACGGCTGGGACCGTTCGGACTGCCGGAGATTGCCTTCCTGCGACTGTTGGAAACTGATTTATTTAGGCGATATGCGCCAACGATGATCGCCTGCGGCCGGAAGCTCGCGTAGGGGCGGCCGGAAGGCCGCCCAAAGCCAGTTGAGGCCCGCCGAGCGTGCGGTCCTGGGCGCGCTCCCGCGCGCCCCTACGCATCGGGCCGGTATTCCGGGGGTGGGGGCGCGGCAACCCACCCATCCCCGTTCACCGCGTAAGCCTAAATAAACGCCACCGAGCCGTCGGCCCGGTACCCTGTCGAGCGCTTCCACGGGATCGGCGGGTAGTGCTGGAACGCCTCTTCGTTCAGTTCCACGCCCCAGCCCGGTTTGGAAGGAATGTCCAGATAGCCGTCCTTGACCATCAGCGGTTCCTTGAGCACGTCCTTGTAGAAACCGTCCGTGGGCGCCCTGTATTCCAGAATCAGGAAATTCGGCGTCGAGGCCGCGAAGTGGACGTTGACCGCCGCCGCCAGCGGGCTCATCGGGTTGTGGGGCGCCACCATCATGTACTGGGCCTCGGCCATGGCGGCGATCTTCTTCATCTCCATGATGCCGCCGCAGACGCAGACGTCGGGCTGCACGATGTCCACGGCCTGGATGTTGATGATGTCGCGGAACTCGTACTTGGTGTAGTTGCACTCGCCCGAGGCCAACGGAATATCCACATGGTCGGCCAACTTCTTCATCACATCGAAGTTCTCGGGACGGATGGGCTCTTCGAGCCAGAACGGGTAGTACGGCTCGATCTCCTTGGCGACGCGGATGGCCCGATTGACCTCAAAGTAGCGTGCGTGGATGTCCACGGCGATGTCAATATCCGGTCCGACTGCCTCGCGCACGGCCTTGACTCGCTGGCCCGCGATGCGCGTGACCATGTTGTAAGGCATCTGGTTGTCGCCCGGGTTGTGGGGCGACATCTTGAAGGCGGTGTAGCCGTGCTTCTCGCGCAGTGCGACGGCGTTTTCGGCCGCCTCCTGGGGGCTGCCGCCGCCGCAGGACTGGTAGACGCGGACTTTCTGGCGGACGCGGCCGCCCATCAGAGCCCAGACCGGCAGTCCGGCCGCCTTGCCGGCCACGTCCCACAGCGCGTGCTCGATGCCGCTCAGCGCCGCCAGGACGACCGAGCCGCCCGGGAAGCGCGTGGTGTTGTACATCAAGTCCCACAGGAACTGGATGTTGCGCGGATCCTGGCCTACCAGCCAGCCCTTGTAGTCCTCGATGACCTTGATGGTGGCCTCGTCGGGGCCGACCGAGTAGGCTTCGCCGATGCCCTCGATGCCCTGGTCGGTGAGGACCTTGACGTAGAGGTAGCTGCGGCCGCTGATGTTGCCCGAGGTGCCTCGGGTTTCATCGGCGCGCCGGCTGCCAACCAGGTAGGTCTTGATGTCAGTGATCTTGAGGGCGGGTTTGTCGCCCATCGGGGCCGGCGCCACCTGCGGCAGCGCGGCCGCGGCGGCGAAAGAGGATTGACCGAGAAAGTCGCGACGTCTCATTGCGTCGCCATTATACGTGCATCGGGGCCCGGGCTGTCGCCTTCCTCGGAGGGAAGGGGTGTGGAGGCGACTCCAGAAGGTCCCCATGTTCCGCGTGCTAGCGCAATCCCTCAGCATCCCCGCTCGTGCGCCGACCCGGCGTCGTCGCCAGCGTCGTCGCTGGTTGACATCGGCCGGAGGGGTGGATAAGATGGAGAACTTGATAACGAGTTAGTCAGATAGGCTTAGTACAGTTCGTTGGGCAGGATCGGCCCCTCCGCATCCGCCCCGTATCCACTCACCCAAGCAGACCAGGAGGAAGGTAAAAGTGAACCTCAGACCGCTCCATGACCGCGTTATTGTCAAGCGAAGTGACGACGCGAGCGAGCAGAAATCCGCCGGCGGGATCATCATCCCCGATTCGGCCAAAGAGAAGCCCCAACAAGCCGAAGTCGTCGCTGTCGGCGCCGGCAAGCGCAACGACAAAGGCGAAATCCGGGCGCTCGACGTAAAAATCGGCGACAAGATTTTGATCGGCAAGTATGCCGGCAACGAAGTGAAGATCAGCGACGAGAACTACTTGATCCTGCGCGAGGACGAGATCCTCGCTGTCATCGAGTAACCCGTCGCGACGAACCAGCAGGAGATCAAAGAAGATATGGCAGGCAAGAAAATCGTGTATGGAGAGGATTGCCGCCAGGCGATCCTGGCCGGCGTGAACAAGCTGGCGAACACCGTGAAGGTGACCCTCGGCCCCAAGGGCCGCAACGTCGTGCTGGAGAAGAAGTTCGGCGGCCCCAACGTGACCAAGGACGGCGTCACCGTGGCCAAGGAAGTCGAGCTCGAAGACAGGCTCGAGAACCTGGGCGCGCAGATGGTTCGCGAGGTCGCATCGAAGACCTCCGACGTCGCCGGCGACGGCACCACCACCGCCACGATTTTGGCGCAAGCGATCTACGCCGACGGGCTTAAGTCCGTCGCCGCCGGCGCCAACCCGATGGCGATCAAGCGCGGCATTGAGCGCGCAGTCGCCGCATTGACCGAAGAGCTCCACAAGATCGCCAAGCCCGTGGAAGGCGAAGCGGTCTCTCAGGTGGCGTCGATTTCGGCGAACAGCGACATGACGATCGGCGAGATCATTGCTCAGGCGATGGCGAAGGTTGGCAAGGACGGCGTGATCACGGTCGAAGAGGGCAAGGGCATCGAGACTGAGCTGGACGTGGTCGAGGGCATGCAGTTCGACCGCGGCTACGTGAGCCCTTACTTCGTGA